>JBJFFF010000080.1:0-2528 GCA_051891455.1 Clostridia bacterium
GGACTCGAACCTACGACCTATCGGTTAACAGCCGAGCGCTCTACCAACTGAGCTATTGGGGAATATATAGTTTGGCGACTACCTATCTTTCCAGTAGGGTAACCCACAAGTATTTTCGGCATTCACGAGCTTAACTTCTGTGTTCGGTATGGGAACAGGTGTATCCTCGTCGTTATCGTCACCACTTTTGCTATTATACTCCTTATATTTTTAAAATGCAATAGTTTTTTAAAATTTTTTTAATTTTTTATTTGTAGTGGCAGATACCTCTGCATTATTATTTTATTTTTTTAAATTTCAATTCTATTTCCAAATTTACTGTCCACTTGTTTTTTTAGTTTTGCATTTTTTTCATTCTCTAATTTTGGGTCTTCCTCTATTATTTTTATTGCTACACTTTGTACTGATTTTAAGGTTTCTATGTCTTCAAATAAGTTTGCTATTTTAAATTCAGGAAGTCCATGTTGTTTTGTTCCAAAGAATTCTCCAGAGCCACGTAATTCTAGGTCTTTTTCAGATACTACAAAACCATCATTTGTTTTTGTCATTATCTCCATTCTTTGTTTTATAACATCACTTTTTCCCTTATATTTTAATATACAATATGATTTGTATTTTCCTCTTCCTACTCTTCCTCTTAATTGGTGAAGTGTTGCTAGTCCAAATCTTTCTGCATTTTCAATTACCATAATGTTTGCATTTGGCACATCTACTCCTACTTCTATTACTGTCGTGGAAATTAGTATATCGATTTCACCATTTTTAAATTTTTCCATTATGGCATCTTTTTCTGCTGGCTTCAATTTTCCATGCATGTATTCTACTTTATATTCTCTGAAAGTTTGAGTTTTATATTTTTCTGCAAGTTCTAAAACAGCTTTTGCTTCTATTTCTTCGTTTTCTTTTACTAGTGGGCACACAATATAGGCTTGTCTTCCTTCATTTATTTGTGTTTTTATAAAATTATTTACCCTATCTTCCAATTTTCCAGTTACTGCAAATGTATCTATTTTCTGCCTATTAGGTGGTAATTCATTTATAATAGATATGTCCAAGTCTCCATATAAAATTAGTGCAAGTGTTCTTGGTATTGGTGTTGCTGTCATAACTAACACATCTGGGTTTGTTCCTTTACTGCTAATTTTTGCTCTTTGTCTTACTCCAAACCTATGTTGTTCATCTGTTACAACAAATCCTAAGTTTTTAAATTCTACATTATCTTCTAATAATGCATGTGTTCCAATTAATATATCTATTTGACCTGTTTTTAGTCTTTCCAATATGTCTTCTTTTTGTTTTTTAGTAATTCCACTAACCAGCAATTCACAATTTATATTAAATTGTTCTAACATTTTTCTAAAGTTTTCTAAATGCTGTTTTGCAAGTATTGCTGTTGGAGCCATTATAGCAACTTGATAACCAGATTTTACAGCTTTATAACTTGCTATAATTGATACTGCTGTTTTTCCACATCCTACATCTCCTTGCAATAGTCTATTCATTGGCTTTGCACTTTCCATATCAGTATCAATTTCTTCTAGCACTTTAGTTTGTGCATTTGTAAGTTTAAATGGCAAAGTATTTATTACATCCGACATATGTACATCTTGGCGGCAGGCTATTCCTGTTTCATCTACTGCATAGTTGTTTTTTAAGGTTAACAAAGCTAGTTGTAATACTAGTAGTTCTTCAAATACTAGCCTTTGCCTTGCTTTATTATATTCTTCAAAGTTTTCTGGAAAATGAATATTTTTTATTGCTCTATTAATATCAATTAAATTATATTCTTTTAATAAGTATTCTGGCAAAGTTTCTTCTAAGTTTCCATATGCCGCTTTTATACCATTATCCATTATTCTTTTTAATGTATTCTGTGTTAGTTCATAAATACTTGGATATATTGGAATTATTTTTCCTGTATTATTAGAATTTTCAGCTTCTTCAAAAATTGGTGAATTCATTTCTATTTTACTTGCAGTTCTTTTTACTTTTCCAAAAAATTTATATCTATTTCCTAGTTTAAATTTTGTTTTTAAGTATGGCATATTAAACCAAGTAATTTCACAACTTGCTGTTTCATCTCTTACAATTAGTTTATATATTGTCATATTTTTTCTAATTTTTATTGCAGAAATTCTTGATACACACGTTGCTTCTATTAGTCCTTCTTCTCCATTTATAAGTTCATCTATTTTTTTTGCTTTGCTTCTATCTTCATATGTTCTTGGGTAATATGTAATTAAGTCTTCTAGTGTGTATATTCCTAGTTTGTTTAGGCTTTTTACTCTTTCTGGACCTACTCCTTTTATATATTTTACATCTTTTAATAAATCTATCATATAGGCTCCTTTATATATTAATCCTTTTTCGTAGTGTTTATAAATACTTTTTTAAAAATTTTCCTGTATATGACCTATCGTTTTTTACTATTTGCTCTGGTGTTCCTACTGCTACTATTTCTCCACCTTTTTCTCCGCCTTCTGGTCCTAAGTCTATAATGTAATCTGCTGTTTTTATTAAGTCTAAGT
>JBJFFF010000081.1:0-2509 GCA_051891455.1 Clostridia bacterium
TATTTAAATACTTTTCCGCTTCTTCTTTTTTTCCATTTAAGCAAAATAGCAAATATGTTCTTGCAACATCTGCTGATGCATTTCCCTGTGTTACATGTGCCCAGTCTATTACATAAACTTCGCCATTTTCTTTTATAATTACATTGCTTGGATTAAAGTCTCCATGGCATATTTTTTTATGTTTTGGCATGCTTTCAAGTTTTATATTTAGTTCATATTTTATGTCTTGGCTAATATCTGCTTCTGCTATTTTTCTTTGCATTTTGTCTTTTAATTTGTTTAATAATGGAGCTTCTTTTGATAATATATTTATTTGAGTATCTACAAATAAATTTAAATATTCATCTAATTTTTCTGGGTGCTCCTCCATTAAACTTTCTAATGTTCTTCCTTCAATATGTTCAGATACAAGTGCCCATCTATCTCCAATTTTTGTAACTTCTACTAAGTTTGGAATTTTTAATCCTGTTTCTTCCACTCTTGCTTGATTTAACGCTTCGTTTAGAATATTTGATTTTGGATAGTCTGGAATAAATAGTTTTATTGTTTTGTCATTGTCTTTATATACTGTTTTTGTTTTTCTCTCAGCAATTGGGTTATCTAAATTATAATACATATTTCTTTTCCTCCTTTTTTTGTTATAGAGGTGAGAGGTGGGAGGTAAGAAGTGTGATTGGTAAGGTCAAATCTTCGAAGAAATCACCCTAAAATCACACCTCGCACTTCTCACTTCGCACTTCAATTTAATATTTTTTCAATCCCCGTAATATGCACGCAAATACATATCTTTAATCTCACTCATTAATGGATATCTTGGATTTGCTCCTGTGCATTGGTCGTCAAATGCTTGCTCTGTCATCTCATCTAAAGTAGCTAAAAAGTCTTTTTCTTCTATTCCGTATTCTTTTATTGTTTTCTTTATTCCTATTTTTTCTTTTAACTCGTCTATGGCTTTTATTAAGTTTTCTAATTTTTCCTCGTTTGTATTTCCACCTAAATTTAAGTAATCTGCAACTTCTGCATATTTTTCTATTGTGCGTGGATGGTCATATTGTGGGAATGTTCCCATTTTTGTTGGAACTTCACTACTATTAAATCTTAATACTTCATCTATCATAAGTGCATTTGCGGTGCCATGTGGCAAATGATGAAATGCTCCTAATTTATGTGCCATTGAGTGGCAAACTCCTAAAAATGCATTTGCAAATGCCATTCCTGCCATTGTTGCAGCATTTGCCATTTTTTCTCTTGCTTCTACATCATTTGGTCCATCATCATATGCTCTTGGTAGGTATTCAAATATCATTTTTAAAGAACGTAGTGCTAAACTATCTGTATAATCTGTTGCCATCATTGATGCTAATGCTTCTAAATTATGAGTTACTGCATCTATTCCAGATGCTGATGTTAAGCCTTTTGGTGCATTCATCATCATATCGCAGTCAACAATTGCCATGTTTGGCATTAATTCATAATCTGCTAGTGGATATTTTACTCCTGTTTTTTCATCTGTTATAACTGCAAATGGTGTTACTTCTGAACCTGTTCCTGCTGATGTTGGTACTGCTATAAAGTAAGCTTTTTCGCCCATTTTTGGGAATGTGTAAACCCTTTTTCTTATATCTTGGAATCTCATTGCCATATCTAAAAAGTCTACTTCTGGATGTTCATACATTACCCACATAATTTTTGCTGCATCCATTGCACTTCCTCCGCCAACTGCTATTATGCAGTCTGGCTCAAATGCTACCATTTCTTTTGTTCCTTCTTTTGCGCTTGCAAGTGTTGGGTCTGGTGCTACATTGAAAAATGTACTATGTTCTATTCCCATTTCATTTAATTTATCTGTTATAACTTTTGTGTATCCATTTTTATAAAGGAAAGTATCTGTTACTATAAATACTCTTTTCTTTCCCATTACATTTTTTAATTCATCTAAAGCTACAGGTAAGCAGCCTTTTTTAATATATACCTTTTCAGGTGCTCTAAACCAAAGCATATTTTCTCTCCTTTCGGCTACTGTTTTTATATTTAATAAATGTTTTACTCCAACATTTTCTGATACTGAGTTTCCTCCCCAAGAGCCACAACCTAAAGTTAATGATGGTGCTAATTTAAAGTTGTATAAATCTCCTATTCCTCCGTGTGAAGATGGTGTATTTATTAAAATTCTACAAGTTTTCATCCTTCTTGAAAATTCTTCTATCTTATCTTTCTCGGTTATTGTGTTTATATATAAAGATGATGTATGACCATACCCTCCATCTGCTATTAGGTGTTCTGCTTTATCTAAAGCATCTGTAAAGTTTTCTGACTTATACATAGCTAGAACTGGTGATAGTTTTTCATGTGCAAATTCTTCTGAAAGTTCTACACTTGTTACTTCTCCTATTAATATTTTCGTATTTTCTGGAACTTCTATTCCTGCTAAAGTAGCTATAGTATGGGCTTTTTGTCCTACTATTTTAGCATTTAAGGCACCATTTATAATCATTGTTTTTCTTAATTT
>JBJFFF010000082.1:0-2504 GCA_051891455.1 Clostridia bacterium
TTTTGTCATTATTTTTCTTTTATCTCTTTTTGCCATATTTATCCTCTCCTTATTTTCAATCACATTTATAATTTTATAACATTTAAGGACAACTGTCAATTGAAAATACTAGAATATTTATTTCATATTTAAAATCCTTAATGTGTTTAATATTGTAATTATTGTTACACCCACATCTGCAAATACTGCTTGCCACATGCTTGCTATTCCAAATGTGCTTAATATTAGCACTAGCACTTTTACTCCTATTGCAAATATTAGGTTTTGTTTTATTATTTTATTTGTATATTTTGATATAGATATTGCCTCTCCAATTTTTCCTATTTCATCTGTCATTATTACAATATCTGAGGCTTCTATTGCAGAAGATGAGCCAACTCCTCCCATTGATATTCCTACATCTGCTCTTGCAAGTACTGGTGAATCATTTATTCCATCTCCCACAAATGCAACTTTATTTTCACAATGTTTTATTACTTTTTCAAGCTCTTGGTATTTATCATTTGGCAACATTTCATATTTTACTTCATCTAAATTTAACTCTTCCCCAATTTTTAATGCAATATTTTTACTATCTCCTGTGTACATTTTTGTTTTTATTCCCATTTTCTTTAAATCTGCAATAGTTTCTTTTGCTCCTGGTTTTATGGTATCTGCAAGATATATTTTTCCAAATAGCTTGTCATTTAATTTCACACATATTGTTGTTCCTTCATCTTTTTCTTCTTTACTGCTACCTATAAAAACAGTGTCTTCATTTAATTTATAGCTAATTCCCTCACCTGCTATTTCTTTAAAGTCTATAACTTTTTCATTTGGTATTTCTCTATTTTTCATTATAGATTTTGCAATTGGATGATTTGAGAATTGTTCTCCTAATAATGCATATTTTAATATATCGTCTTCTGTAAATTTGCTGTCTATTACTTCTATCTTTTGAATAGTAAACTCTCCTTTAGTTAATGTTCCTGTTTTATCAAATATAATTTCTCCTACATCTTTTACTTGGTCTAAGTAATTGCTTCCTTTTATTAGTATTCCGCTTTTTGATGCTTTACCTATTCCAGAAAAGTAGCTAAGTGGTACAGATATTGCAATTGCACATGGACAAGATATTACCAAAAATACAAGTGCTCTATATATACTTCCACCCGCTCCTGTAAACTTAATACTACTTACCATCGGCATTATTAAAGCAACTAGAACTGCTAACCCAATTACAACTGGGGTATAAATTTTAGCCATTTTATTTACAAAAGTTTCTGTTCTTGCTTTTTTATCTGTTGCATGTTCTACTAATTCTAATATTTTATTAACTGTACTATTTTCATAAGTGCTTGCTACTTCTATTTCTAAAATACCTTCCACTAATATGCTTCCAGATAATACTTCATCTTTTTCCTCTACATTTTTTAATTTACTTTCACCAGTTAAAGAAGATACATCTAAGCTTGCTTTTTCTTTCACAACAACACCATCTAGCGGAATTTTTTCTCCTTGTTTTATTACTAGAATATCTCCTACCTTAACATCTTCTGGAGATACTTTTTCTATTTTTTCATCTATTTTTAAGTTAGCATATTCTGGCTTTATATTCATTAAATTTGAAATTGATTTACGTGTTTTATTAACTGCTTTTTCTTCTAATATTTTTCCTATTTCATAAAGTACAATAACTATAAGTCCTTCAAAGGTTTCTCCAATTAAATACGCACCTAAGCACGAGATTGTTACTAAAAAGTTTTCATTTATAGAATGACTTGTTTTTAATAATTTCATAGCATTTTTAATTGTTCTATATAGTAAAATTAAATATCCTGCTATTATAAAACTATTCGAAATAATGCCTTTGTTTGGAAGTAAAAATCCTATATTGGCAGTTAAAATTCCAATAATTAATCTTGCTACTTCATATTTTGTATTGTTTGTTTCTTCTTTTTGTTTATCTATTTCTATTAAGTCTACTTCTGGCTCTATCTTTTTTATTATTTTTTCTACTTCTTCTTTCGTTAAGGTATTTGTTTTATATTTTAATTTTAGTGTACTAAAATTTACTACCACATCTGATAATTCTTTATTTTGAGCTAATGTGCTTTGTATTTTATTTGCACAGTTTGCACAATCTAGATTTTTTAAAATAAATTCATAACTTTTCATAGTCTACTCCTATTCTTCTATATGTTTTTCTCCTAATTCATATAATTCTTTTACATGGTCATCATCTAAAGAATAAAAAATTGTTTTTCCTTCTCTTCTGTATTTTACAAGTTTTGCTTGTTTTAATACTCTTAATTGATGTGATATTGCTGATGAGGTTGTATTTGTTAAACTTGCAATTTCTCCAACACACAGTTCATTATTTAATAATGCACTTATTATTTTCATTCTTGTAGAGTCACCAAACACTTTAAAAAGTTCTGCCATATCAAATAAAAATTCATCTGTTGGCATTGCTTTTTTTATTTTTTCTATCTCCATTATATTTTCTTAAATTCCTTTTCTTC
>JBJFFF010000083.1:0-2461 GCA_051891455.1 Clostridia bacterium
GAGATAGATTACTTAGCACGCTTAGAAAAAATGTATTAATTACATTAATAATGGAACTTTTAGTAGTTATTGCTTCCATAAAACTAACAAGTTGGATAATAAAACCAGCAGTAGAAAGCTTTAATAAGCAAAAACAATTTGTTGAAGATGCATCGCACGAGTTAAAAACACCACTTGCAATTATAATGGCAAATGTGGAAAACTTGGATATGGACGAAAAAAACAATAAATGGATATACAACATAAAAAGTGAAGCTGATAGAATGAATAAATTAATTATGCAATTATTGGATTTAGCAAAAATGGAGAATAAAAAGCAGGAAGAGTATGGTGTAGAAAATCTATCTAAAATAGTAGAAAAATCAGCATTAACATTTGAAAGCCTAACTTTTGAGAAACATATAGAATTAGAAACTAATATTGAGGAAAATATTAATTTAAAGTGTAACAGTGATGATATAAAACAATTGATGACAATATTAATAGACAATGCAATTGTGCATAGTTATGAAGAAAACGGAAAAATAATTGTAAACCTATCTAAGGAAAAAAATGATATTGTTTTAAAAGTATCGAATAAAGGAGAACCAATTCCAAAAGAAGAGGAAGAAAAAATATTTGAAAGATTTTATAAAAGAGACAATTCAAGAAACAGAGATACAAATAACTATGGACTAGGTCTTGCAATAGCAAAAAGCATAGTATCACATTATAATGGAAGCATAGCTGCACACTCAGAAAATGACTACACAACATTTAAAGTGGCGTTGAAATGATTTTGGAACAAGCATGGCTCTTAACGCATATTATATATGGGAGTGATTTTATGAATGAAACAAACTTTGATTATATAATAATAGGCGGTGGAACTGCAGGGGCAACTATGGCAAAGATGCTTTCTGATAACAAAAAGAATTCTGTATTACTGTTAGAAGCAGGTGAAGATAATGATACTGATGAACCAATTACTAACTCAACATTTGCACCTGTATTGCAAAATTTATTTTTTCCTCAATACTTTTGGCAAGGTGAGGGAGTGCCACAAGAACAACTTAATAACAGAACATTCCGTTGGACAACTGGGCGACTACTTGGAGGAGCATCTTCAGTTAATCGTCAACTATGGGTACGTCCTACAGAAGCTGTAATTACAAGATGGGAAGAACTTTTGGGACCAACTTGGTCTCCACAGGCAGTTATTGATAGATTTAAAAAAATAGAAGATTATAATGGAGAAACAGATAATCCTGAGGCAAGAGGATTTAATGGGCGCGTTGATGTACGTCAAGCTCCAGTTCCGCCAACAGATATGGCGAAAAAACTTGCATTAGCAATTGAACAAGCAACTGGATTTGAACAAATATTAGACTATAATAATCCTGATACGCCTATAGGACCATTTACTCAAAATCAATATACTCAAGATCCTAATGGGATGAGAGAAAGCTCATCAACAGCCTATCTTTCTCCCGATATAGTAGATAGTGAAGGTTTTGGAGTAGCTGGAAGGAAATTAAGAGTTTTAACAAAAACTACAGTTCTTAAGATTAATTTTTGCAGAAAAACTGCTCGTGGCGTAAGCTATTTAAAAGATGGAGAAGTTTATGAAGCATGTGCTCGTAAAAAAGTAATTTTATCAGCAGGTATAAAAAGCCCAAGTATTATAATGCATTCTGGAATTGGACCTGCAAAAGAACTTGAAGATGTGGGAATTGATGTTATAAAAGATAATGCAAACGTTGGAATGCATATGGCTAACCATTCGATAATTGCAGTTACTTTTTCTACTAATCCAAATGATCTTCCACAACAACAAAATGATGCAAATGCTCACTTAATTGCAGGAGCTTTCCTACCAGATCCAAATCCTGAAGTAGATCAAACATTGCGTGCAATACAAATAGAGCCATTTCTTTCAGGCAATACCCTAATTGTAGGAGTATCTCCAATTCAGCCTAAAAGCCGTGGAACAGTACAAATCCAATCAGATGATCCTTTAAAAATTGAACTTGGCGATGAAGAATTTTTAGATAACCCTGCTGATCTTCAATTATTAATGAATACTTTTAAAATTTATATTAAGAATATAGCAACTAAGTTAAATGAGATAGACCCTAATTATCAACTATTGTCACCAACAATGGACGTAATTAATAATGATACACTACTCGAAGCATTTATTAGACAAAACCTTAGCTTAACTTTCCATGAAGAAAGTACTCTTAGAATGTCAGATAGTGAAGTTGATGGTGTAACGAATTTTAAAGGTGAAGTCTTTGGTGTAAAAGATTTAATTGTAGCTGATAATTCAATTATACCATTTACAGCAGATGGGAATACTTCAGCACCTGCTTACCTTATTGGATTTACAATTGCAGAACAGTTGTTGAATGAAGATAAATGTTGTAATAATTGTACCAAAAGCTGAAGAATTAATTGAAATTTCTAGTAGAAAAATTGC
>JBJFFF010000084.1:0-2461 GCA_051891455.1 Clostridia bacterium
TTATTTTTAAAAATATGTTATTTAAAACTACTTGTGTGTGTGTGTGTGTGTGTGTGTGTACAGCCTCAAGGGTTACAGTGTTCAATATATTTTTACCTCCTTCTTTTGTTTTTTATATGGTCTAGCCTTCGATGTTGCGGACGACTGATAGTCGCCCCTACATTTTAGATTATACGTTACAATGCGGGCAGGGGTGGAACCATGCCCCTACAGATTTTGCAATTGATTTATTTTTTATGGTTTTATGTTATAGCATATTTTTAAGTTTTGTCAATAGGCAATTTTGTATGATTGTATTAATGTATACAATTTCCAACAAAAAACCACCTTGAATTTAGAAATAAATTCAAGGTGGTTTTTTGTTTTACTATAATAAATTATTATCTATATAATTTCTTCCACCATAATACATATGTGAAATAAATACAACATTTTTTTCTTCATCTATAGTATAGAGTATTATATAATTCTTTATAACTATTCTTCTATAATTTCTTTTTAATTCATCTATTTTTTCAATTTCTGTATGTATTTTAGGTGCATACTTTAATCTTTGCACCTCTTCTTCGACTTTTTCCATTAAGTCATTTGCCGCATTTTTAGCATATAGTTCTTCTGTTATATAATCATATATTTTATTAATTTCTCTATATGCTGTTGGTGTAATTATTACTTTGTATTGGTTAGTATCCATATTTTTGTCTCAACTCCTTAAACGCTGTATCTGATTCTATTCCTTCTCCTTTTTCAATTTCGTCTTCTGACTTCTTCAACTTTTTAATTATATCTTTTCTCATATTTTTTTTATTATACTCTTCCATACTCATAACAATTACATTGTTTTTATTGTTTTTACTAATTACTATTTCTCCATATTCATTTACTGCTGTTTCTATTTCTTGAATATTTGTTACTTGTCTCATTGTAAACACCTCTCTTTTATTCATACTATTAATATTATAGCATAAAATTGCTTACTTTTGAATATTTTTTCTAATTTTCTTAAATCTATTATTTGCATGTCAATAAAAAACAATACATATTTTTATTTATTGATTTGTGCTTGCAGAGCTGTTATTGCAACTACTCCTGCTATGTCTTCTGCTTTGCATCCTCTTGATAAGTCGTTTACTGGTTTTGCTATTCCTTGGCATATTGGCCCGTATGCTTCTGCTTTTCCTAGTCTTTCTACTAATTTGTAACCTATATTTCCAGCTTCTAGTTCTGGGAATATTAATACATTCGCATGCCCTGCAACTTTACTTTCCGGTGCTTTACTTTTAGCTATTTCTGGCACAATTGCTGCATCTAATTGCATTTCTCCATCAAGCATTAGTTCTGGTGTATTTTCTTTTGCTATTCTTGTTGCTTCTTGTACTTTTGTTACTTCTTCTGCTTTTGCACTTCCCATTGTAGAATATGAAAGCATTGCAACTTTTGCATCTGTTCCTACTAAGTTTTCAAAACTTTGCGCAGTAGATAATGCAATTTGTGCTAATTCTTCACTATTTGGGTTTTGGTTTAATCCGCAGTCTCCAAAGAAAAATAAACCATTTTCTCCAAATTCACAATTTGGAACATCTATTGCAGCAAAAGTAGATACTAATTTTGTTCCTGGTGCTGTTTTTATTATTTGCAGTGCTGGTCTTAAAGTATCTGCTGTTGAATGTGCTGCACCTGATACTAATCCATCTGCTTCTTCTAATTTTACCATCATCATTCCATAATAAACCGGATTTAATATTAGTTCTTCTGCTTGCTCTTTAGTCATTCCTTTCGCTTTTCTTAATTCATAAAGAGTATTTGCATATTCTTCTTTCTTTTCTGATTTTTCTGGATTTATTATTTTTGTATCTCCAAGGTTAATATTATTCTCTTTTGAAAGTTTACTTACTTCTTCTTCGCTTCCAATAAGTACAACTTTTGCAAACTTTTCTTTGTTTATTATTTCTGTTGCCTTTAAAACTCTTATATCTGTTGCTTCTGGTAATACTATTGTTTTAATATCTTTACTTGCTTTTTCTTTAATTTTTCCAATAAAATTCATGTTTGGTTTCTCTCCTTTTTTTTTATATTTGTAGGGGCAGGGTTCCACCCCTGCCCGCGGGCGGACGTGGAAGTCCGCCCCTACATTTTTTATATATTGTAGAAGTATGTTGCCTCAAGGTCTGCCTCATGTAATAATAATGCAAAAGGATATTTTGTAAATGCTTGTCCTAATGTTCCATATACTTCTTTTGGTTCAGAGAATCCCATATGCCAGCGTATACTGTATTTTTCATTATTTGTTAGTTTTATGTATTCTGTAAGCATCATTACAGATTTTTCTCCATGTCCATATGGAATTGTGTCTTCTATTGTATAATATGGTACTTTTTCCCATACTCCTAGACTATTTTTTGCATTCCTATAATCTATTTTATAAAAATTTGTTTTGCATATATCATGTAATAGTGCTGAT
>JBJFFF010000085.1:0-13413 GCA_051891455.1 Clostridia bacterium
AAGAGGAACAACTGCAATTTATGGAAAAGGAATGTATAGGGAAGAAGAAAAAAAACTGCTATTATGTGTAGCCTCTAGAAGAGAAGTAAGAGAAATAAGAAAAATTGTAAAAGAAATAGATAAAAATGCTTTCTTAATAATAACAAATGCAAGAGAAGTATATGGAGAGGGATTCAAATAGTTACAAAACATTTTAGAGAGCAATCATGCGCCACTACAGCATTTAAGGTAAATTGGATGAATATTTTGAAATTCTAAAAAATAAGATTAACTACTTTAAAAACTTAGAAAATTATGGTATAATATATTTTTAAAAATAAAAAAGAAAGGTATATTATGAACGATATAGTAAAAATATTACCCAACTATAAAAAATTTAGTTCGTATATTCAAGATGTAAAAAATGGAACTACACCAATAATGTTATCAGGTCTTACCGATGCCGGCAAGGTCCATTTTGCGTATGCTACTTTATTTTACAGCGAAAAGCCAATTTGCATTGTTACATATAATGAATTACAAGCAAAAAAAATCATAAAAGATTTAGAATATTTTGAAAAGAAGATAGATTTTTTCCCTAAAAGAGAAATAGTTACATATGACTACATTGCAGAAAGTAAAGATAATTTATATACAAGAATAAATACATTAAATAATATATATAATAAAAAAGCGAAAATAGTAGTAACTACAATTGAAGCAATAATGCAAAAAATAGTTAGTAAAGATGTTCTATATAAAAACATATTAAAATTTAAAGTAGGAGAAACTATAAATTTAGACGATATAAAGGAGAAACTTATAATTTTAGGTTATGAAAGAACAGAAATGGCAGATGCAAAATGTTCATTTAGTATTAGAGGTGGAATTATTGATATTGCGATTTCTGAAAAACAAGGTGTTAGAATTGAACTTTGGGGAGATGAAATAGATTCAATAAGATATTTTGATACAATGAGCCAAAGGTCAACAGAAAAAATTGAAAAAATAGAAATATATCCTGCACACGAATTTATACTTGAAAAAAATCTAGATGAAATTACAAACAACATTATTCAAAAATATGGAGAAAATGAAGATATAGAGCAAATAAAAGAAGGAAATTACTTAAGTAAAATAGATAGATATTTTGATAGTTTTTACCAAAAACAAGAAAATCTTTTAAATTATTTAAGTGATGATTACATTATTTTCTTAGATGAAATAAACAAAATAAAAACTAGATGTGAAAATGTATTAAAAGATACAGAAAACTTAATAAAATCTATTGTAGAAAAAAATAAAAAAGTTCCTGACAGTCTAAAAAATTTAGGTAATTATTTAGAATTTTTGGAAACAATAAAAACAAAACAAACAATATATTTAGAAAAACAAGATATAGGTTTTGTAGATAAACAAAGTATGCATGCAAAAAGAAACGGATATAGCTTTAGCTATAGGGAGGTCAACTTTTTTCGTAGTTCAATGGATTTACTGTTTCAGGAAGTACAAGAAGCAGCTGGAAACAAAACAGTAGCAATCCTTTGTGGCAATAAAGAAAACGTAAAAAAGGTGCAAAAACTGCTCATAGAAAATGTACCGGTTGTAGCAAAATTAATAAATGATAACATTATAAATAAAAACAGTATAATGATATCAGAAGGTGAATTATCAAATGGTTTTGAGTGTTACGACTTTAATTTACTTGTAATAACTGTATCAGAAATATTTTCTGCACCTCAGAAAAAAAGAAGATTGCCTTCAGAATTTAAACAAGGTGAAACTGTAATATTCTCAGAATTAAAACCTGGGGATTATATTGTGCATAAAACTAATGGAATTGGTGAATTTGTTGGAGTTAGCACAATAAAAACAGGAGATGTAACTAAAGATTATATTAAGTTAAAATATAAAGATGATGATATTTTATATATTCCAACAAATAGCTTAGATAATATTAGAAAATATATTGGAACAGGGGATAGAGCACCAAAAATAAATAGACTTCGGAAGTAAAGAGTGGGCCCAAACAAAAGCAAAAGTAAAACAAAATTTACAAGAGGTTGCAAAAGAATTAATAGAATTATATGCAAAAAGAGAACATTCACGTGGATATATGTTTTCAAAAGATACTGAGTGGCAAAAAGAATTTGAAGATAGTTTTGAATATGTAGAAACAGAAGACCAATTAAGAAGTATTGAAGAAGTAAAAAAAGATATGGAATCTGAAAAACCAATGGATAGACTACTTTGCCGGAGATGTTGGTTATGGAAAAACAGAGGTAGCAATTAGGGCTGCATTTAAAGCATGTATGGACCAAAAGCAGGTTGCGTATTTAGTACCAACAACAATACTTGCAAACCAACAATATGATGCATTTAGAGAGAGGATGAAGGACTACCCAATAAAAATAGAATTATTAAACAGATTTGTAAGTAAGAAAAAGCAAGATGAGGTTGCAAAAAAACTAAAACTAGGCGAAGTAGATATAGTAATTGGAACACATAGAATATTAAGTAAGGATGTGGAATTTAAGGATTTAGGCTTATTAATTATAGATGAGGAACACAGATTTGGAGTAAAGGACAAAGAAAAAATAAAGCAATTAAAAACAAATGTAGATGTTCTTACAATGACAGCAACTCCAATTCCAAGAACACTTCATATGTCAATTGTGGGAATTAGAGATATGTCTTGCTTATATGAACCACCACAAAATAGAAGACCAGTTCAAACTTATGTATTAGAATATGATGATGAAGTAATAAAAGAAGCTATAACTAAGGAATTGGAAAGAGATGGGCAAGTATTTTACTTATTTAACAATGTTGAAGGAATAGAATATAAAGCAAAAAAAGTAGAAGAATTAGTGCCAGAAGCAAAAGTTGCATTTGCACATGGAAAAATGTCAGGTAAAGAAATAGAAGAAATAATGATGGACTTTGTTGCAGGAAACACAAATGTATTAGTATGTACCACAATATTAGAATCTGGAATAGACATACCAAATGCAAACACAATTATAGTAGAAAATGCAGATAGATTAGGTTTAGCACAACTTTACCAAATAAGAGGAAGAGTTGGAAGATCAAATAAACAAGCATATGCATATATAACATACAAAAGAGACAAAATAATAAATGAGGCTGCTGATAAGAGATTAAAAGCAATAAAAGAATTTACAGAACTAGGTTCTGGATTTAAAATAGCAATGAGAGACCTAGAAATAAGGGGAGCTGGAAGCTTACTTGGAGAAATGCAACACGGGCATATGGATCAAGTTGGATATGATACTTACTGTAAATTGCTAGATGAAGTAGTAAAAGAAGCACAAGGAATAAAAGTTGAAGAAGAACAAGATGTTACAATAGATATAAATGTATCTAGCTACATACCAGACACATATATTTCAAATAGTACACAAAAAATAGAAGTATACCAAAGTATAGCACTATGTAGAACAGAAGAAGATATAAAAAATGTTACAGAAGACATTTTAGATAGATTTGGAAAAATGCCTAAAGAAATGTTTAGCTTAATAGGAATAGCCAGAATAAAAGAAAAGTGTAAAAACATGGGAATAACAAAAGTAACACAAAAGGAAAATAAAATAATATTTTATTTTGACCCAGAAAGCTTTACACTAAACATACCAGATTTAATAGAGCATTATAACAATAGAATAAAATTTTCTACAGGAATAAACCCATACATTACTTTTACTTTAAAAAATGTAAATAATATAATCGAGGAAATACAAGAATTTATTAACATCTAAACTAACAAATAAGAGTTTGTAGTAGAAGTGAGAGGTGAGAGGTGTGAAGTGAGATTTTAAGATTAGTCTTCGTAGGCTTTTCTATATTCACGCACTTCACACTTCGCACTTCATATTTCAGTAAATAAGGAGAGATTTTATGGTAATCACAAGTAAAGACAATGAGCAAATAAAGCACATTAGAAAACTAAAAGAAAAAAAATATAGAGACGAATACAATGAATATGTAATTGAAGGAATAAAACTAATAAAAGAAGCAATTCAAGAAGACGCAAACATAAAAACAATAATTGCATGTGATAACTGTGTAAAAGACGAAGAAATAGACCCAAAAATAATGTATGAAATAGCAAAATACAATTGCATATATGTAGAAGAAAAAGTATTCCATAGTATAACAGATGTGAAAAATCCACAAGGATTACTTGCGATTATGTCTAAGGAACAAAAAGAAGAAGAGATAGATTTTAAAGAAGATATAATAGTAGTTTTAGATAATGTACAAGATCCAGGAAACATTGGAACAATACTAAGAACCGTAGATAGTATAGGACTAAAACAAATAATAGTATCTAAAAATAGTGGAGATGTATATAATCCAAAAGTAGTTCGCTCAACAATGGGAGCAATTTTAAGAGTAAATGTAATAGAAAGTCAAGATTTAGTGGAAACACTAAAAACTTTAAAAAAACATAAATTCGAAGTAGTTGCAACATCTTTGCAAACGGATAATACTATTTATGATATTGATTATAAAAAGAAAGTAATTGTAATTGGAAATGAAGCAAATGGGGTATCAAAAGAAATTTTAGATATAGCAGATGAAAAAGTAAAAATACCAATGCTAGGAAAAACAGAAAGCCTAAATGCAGCAGTAGCAACGGGAATAATAACATACGAGTATGTAAGGCAAAAATTAATGAATAAATAATGGGGAAATGCTGAAATTACATTTAAATAATTGACAAAAGGATTTTTTTAGAGTATAATGAATATACTAAAAGAGAAGTATTTACTTCTAAAAGGAGTATTCAAGCCTTAAGTTGAATAAAAAAATTGGAGTATCTTACCAAGAGTGGAATGAAAAAATTGGAGTATCCAAGCCAAAAGTTGGAATGAAAAATTTATATAGGGGGGCAATTCGATTGTTCCCCTATATTTTTATGAAAGGATAAATATGGAAAGATTAAAATTTTATAATATAGATGAAGAATATATTACATATTTATACAAATTTGATAAAAAAGTTCCATTTAACAAAGAAAGCAAAAGACCGTATATAGGAATAGTATTGGAAATAAATGGTATAATATATTTTGCACCAATGTTTTCACCTAAAAAACAACATAGTAGATATAAATCTAATGCAACCTATGTAAAAATAGGTGAAAATTTAGGAATAATAAGATTAAATAATATGATACCGGTAAATAAAGAAAATCTAAAATATATAGATTTTAATACCATAAAAGATGGAAAATATAAAAATTTGTTAATTCAACAAAATAATTTTATTCAGTTAAATACAGATATAATAAGAAAAAAAGCTAATAAATTATATAAATTTGTTACTATAGACAAAAAAGAATTTTTTATAGAATTATGTTGTGATTTCAGAATGCTGGAAGAAAAATGTAGTGAATATAGAAATAGCATATGTAGGGCGTGAACGTTGTTTTCTCCCTACATATTTAAAATAAATTTATTCGGACATATCGCTGTTTGCTAAAATTTCCAAAATTTTTGGATAAATTAAATCTGCATTATGCATCCAGTTGTCTACAATAATTTTGGCATGTTCTCCTGAGGTTGCAAAGGTTTGAATTTCAAAGAGTGTTTTATTATTTTCTGTAATTTGGCATTTTACAGTATAATCATTTTCACCATTTGGGGTAAAATCCGCAGTTATAGAAAGTTCATTTTCTATTTTACGCAAATTTTCTTTGAAATTATTGTCTGCCTTGAATTTTAAATATCCAGGAATTAAATCTTTAACTAAATCTAAGGCTTGCCTACCTTCATCAGTTAATTCATATATTGTTTCTTTACCTTTATCATATGCTATAACATATTTTGTTTCAATTAAATCTAATAAAAATTGTTGAAAGTAAAAATAATTCATATTGTTTATAGTAGTAATTAATTTTAAAAGAGCAGTATTACTTATGGGCTTTCCAATTTTATCTAATACATATAAAATTAGTGCCTTGTTTTCTACAAGTGTATCATTATCATATGCAAGTTTCATTTTATTTAGCTCCTTTCTTAAAACTTAAAGTATTATATCATGGTTTTCATAAAATCGCAATATATAAATTATTGCAAAATATTTGCTAAAAAAATACTAATATGGTATAATATGGTATATACACATGAAAAAGAGGGAAAATAAATGATTTTTTTAGTAATAATATATATTTTAGTATTTGTAATATTTTTATTAGTAGCATTTTCAGTTGCACAAATTAGAGCAGCGGGAATGAAGGTTAAAGATTTCTGGTCTTTTATAGAAGCTAACCAAATGTTAGATAAATTATATAAATTTTCAAAAAGATATGAAAAACTTAGTAATCAAGAACAAATAGTATTTTTAAAAGAAGCGGAAAAAGTTTTTGATGCATTTGATAAGGTTCCAGAAATATTGTGGGAAGAAGAATACCAAAAATATATGGAAGTTTTAGATAAATATAAAGATGTAAAAATGGTAAGATGGGCGCAGAATTAAATTTCTGTGTTCATTTTTTATTTTTTGCATATAATATTTATAAGGTGAATAATAAAATGAATAAAATAAGATATTTTGACCATAGTGCAACAACCTATGTTAAAGAAGAAGTACTAAAAGAAATGATACCATATTTTGGAGTAGAATATGGAAATCCTTCATCAATGTATAGTTTAGGAAGAAGAGCCAATAAAGCAAAAGAAGAAGCAAGACAAAAGGTAGCAAATGCAATAAATTGTAGACCAGAGGAAATCTATTTTACGGCGTGTGGAAGCGAAAGTGATAATTTAGCTATAAAAGGAATTGCCTATGCAAATAGATATAAAGGAAACCATATAATAACAAGTAAAATAGAACATCCTGCAGTATTAAACACGTGTAGAACACTAGAAAAAGAAGGCTTTAGAGTAACTTATTTAAATGTAGATGAAGATGGGATTATAAATTTAGAGGAATTAAGAAATTCAATAACAAATAATACTATATTAATAACAGTCATGTTTGCGAATAATGAGATTGGAACTATAGAACCAATTGAAGAAATAGGAAAAATTGCAAAAATGCATAATATAATTTTCCATACAGATGCAGTCCAAGCAATTGGAAATGTAAAAATAGATGTTAGAGAACTAAACATAGACAGTTTATCTATGTCTGCTCATAAATTTTATGGACCAAAAGGTGTTGGAGCATTATATGTAAAAAGAGGAATAGATTTTAAAAAAATTCAAGATGGAGGGCATCAAGAAAAAGATAAAAGAGCAGGAACAGAAAATGTAGCAGGGATAGTGGGGCTTGGTAAAGCAATACAAATAGCAGATAAAAATATAGATAAATATAATGAAAAATTACAATATTTAAGGGAGTATTTAATTGCACAAATAGAAAAACAAATACCAGATATAAAAATAAATGGTCATAGAACAAAAAGGCTTCCTGGTAATGTTAATGTGAGTTTCAAGGGAATAGATGCAGGAGAATTATTACTAAATTTAGATGAAAGAGGAGTTTGTGCATCAGCTGGTTCTGGATGTAGTACAGGAAATCCAAACCCATCCCATGTATTAACTGCAATTGGTTTACCAAGCGATTTAAGCAAAGGGTCTTTAAGAATAACATTAGGGGAAGAAAACACGAAAGAAGATGTTAATTATTTAGTGAAAAATTTAGTAGAAATTGTAAAGAAATTAAGAAATAATAAAATAGATTAAAAAGGTGAATTTAAAGTTATGGCTACAATCATTAGATTGTAGCCATAACAATTTATTCTTTTATACTCTTAGTTTTTTTATTTCTTTGATTTCATTAAACAGATTATTAATGTGTTCTTTCTTTTTTAAATAAACAGCAGAATATTCTTCTAAAACATACATAAAGTTATTTGCAGTTTCTCCACCTTCAAGTAAAGAATCCATACAAGCTTTATAATATTCTTTTTTCTTTTCACTTTTTGCTTTTTGCTTTTTAAAATTATAATCTTTTATTATCTCAAGTCTTTTTATTTGTTCTTTTATATATTTTGTGTAATCCATAATACAACTAATTTCGTATTCAGTATCTTCAATAACAACATGAAAAAGAGTCTTAACAACTTTAGGATTTAACTTTCCTAATTTGGTGTTAGATTCCAAAGATTTTAATGCTATAGATTTTGGAATTGGTTGCGCTTCTTTTACAAGTAATCTTAAAGTATCGGTAATTCCAATGTGAGTTTTATATTGTCTTTTACTAACAATAGCATCAAATTCATCTGCAACACGAATAATTTGACCTTCTAAAGGTATATCCTTTTTTGTAACATGATTTGGATAGCCAGAGCCATTTAAAGCTTCATGATGGTATAGAGGACCATTAGCATAAGGTCTAAGTTTTAAATCCTCCATACACATATTATAACCAAGAGTTGTATGGGTTTTAATTACTTCATATTCCTCATCTGTTAAAGCACCAGGCTTTTGCAAAATAGAAGGTGGAATAAAAAGTTTACCAATATCATGTAAATATGCACAAGTAGTACAATAAACGGTAAAATCTTTTCCAAGTTTAAGACGTTCACATAGTCTACAAGTAATATTTGCAACATTTTCAGAATGCTGTCTTGTGAAAGGATCTAAACTATCAAGCATACTTAATTGGTAACGAATTGCTTCATCTAAATTATAAGATTTTAAAGTGGTTTTACTATAAAAATCAATATTATTTTCTTTCATTTGTATATCTCCTAAAATAATTTATATTATTATTTTATATGAAAGAAAATAATTGGTCAAGATTTTTTGAAAAATTATTATTTATCTAAATCAATTTTTTCCAAATTTTTGGTGGTTGGTTCAGTTATTATTTTACCAGTATAATCAAACCTCGACCCATGGCAAGGGCAATCCCAAGTTTTTTCTAAATTATTCCAAGAAAGTTCACATCCTAAATGAGAACAATAAGGCTTTACAGCATACATTTTACCGTTTCCGTCCTTATATAAACCAATTTTTCTTCCTTTATAATTTACAATTCCGCCACAATTATTTTGAATCTCAGTGTAATCAAGGTTAGGTTTACGCATTTTGTTAATTGCTAAAGAATATACTGTTTGATTTAGTATCTCACCGAATGCCTTACTATTTTTAATAGGCTGAAGCCTTGTTGCAGAATAAATAGATGCATATTTATTCTCTTTTCCTAAAATATCATCTGAAATTATTTTTGCTGCAACATGAGAGGTAGTCATACCCCATTTTTTATAACCAGTTGCAACATACATATTACTAAACAATTTTGAAAATTTACCTATATACGGAATTTTGTCAAGTGGTACACAATCCTCAGTTGTCCATCTATATTTTATCTCCGCATCTGGATATATGCTTTTTATATAGTTTTCTAAGTTAATATAGCTTTTATCTAAATCAATATTATTTGCACCTGTTTTATGACCTGAGCCACCAACTAGTAATAAATTATTGGCAGTTCTAAAAGATGTAACAGGTTCTTCAGCAGATATATACATTCCATCAAAAAGCGACTTTTTAGTATCTACTGCAATAACATAAGACTTATCTTGGTACATTTTCAAAAAATACATACCAGGGAAATTTTTAATAGGATAATGGCAGGCTAAAACTAAATATTTACAATCAACAATATGACCATTTGCATATGCTTTGTAACGACCATTTTCGGCTTTAATATTAGTTACTTTAGAATGCTCAAAAATATCCTCTTTTTTCAATGCAGGCAGTAAACCTAAAATGTATTTTCTTGGATGGAACTTAGCTTGATTTGGAAAACAAATTGCTGCTTTAACATTAAAGGGCAAGGAAGTCTCATTAACTAATTTTGCATCTAATCCTAAAGATTTTACTGCAGCAGTCTCGTCTTTTATTTTTTGAACAAAATCTTTTGAACAAGTATAAACATATGCATCTTGATGTTCAAAATCACAATCTATATTTTCAGATTTTACAATATTTTCAATGGTATGAATTGCCTCCTCATTAGAATCTAAATATTTTTTAGCAGTATCAAAACCATAGGACTTAATTAAATAATCATAAAATAAATCATGCTGGCTTGTAATTTTTGCAGTAGTATTTGCAGTAACACCCATACCAACTTCACTTGCCTCAAGTAAAGTAACCTTTAAGCCAGAATCTTTTAGCATATATGCAGTTGCTATTCCTGTCATACCACCCCCGATAATACAAACATCAGTAGAAAAGCAAGAATCCAATTTTGGAAAATTAGTTTTTGAGGTAGAACCTACCCAATAAGAAATCATAAAATCACCTAAAAATATTATTACCAGAATTAGAAAATATATTAATAAATTGTAATTTTCTAAAATTCTACAATATTTTTCCAAAACTCTTGTAATCTTGCAAAAATAATGCTAAAATTTATACATAGATTTAAAAAAAACCCATTTTTCGGGTAAGTTTTTTAAATCTATTTTTATTTTTGTGAAAGTATTATTGGAGGTAGTATTAATATGAAGAAGACAAAATACATATTTGTAACAGGCGGAGTAGTATCTGGACTTGGTAAAGGAATTACTGCAGCATCACTTGGAAGATTATTAAAGAATAGAGGTTATAAAATAACAATACAAAAATTTGACCCATATATAAATGTAGACCCAGGAACCATGAGCCCATATGAACATGGAGAGGTTTTTGTTACAGATGATGGAGCAGAAACAGACCTAGATTTAGGACATTATGAAAGATTTATAGATGAGAACTTAACTAAAAACTCTAGTATTACAATGGGAAAAATTTATTCAAATGTAATTGAGAAAGAAAGAAGAGGAGACTACTTAGGAAAAACAGTACAAGTAATTCCACATATTACAAATGAAATAAAAGAAAAAATTTATAGTTTTGATAATACAGACGTAGATATTGTTATAACTGAAGTTGGAGGAACAGTTGGAGATATAGAAGGCCTTTCAATAATAGAAGCAATTAGGCAAGTAGGATTAGAAAAAGACCCAGAAGATGTTTTATATATTCATGTAACACTACTTCCATATATTTCTGGTTCAAATGAAATAAAATCTAAACCAACACAACATTCAGTAAAAGAACTACAAAGTTTAGGAATTAAACCAGATATATTAGTATGTAGAACTGAGACTGAAATAACAGATGTTATAAGAGAAAAATTAGCATTATTTTGTAATGTTAGAAAAACAAGTGTAATACAAAATACAACAGCAGATAATTTATATGCAGTTCCATTACTACTAGAAAAAGAAGGACTAGCAAGAGAAGCTTGCAAGCATTTAAAATTAGAAAATGTAGAACCTAATAATTCACAATGGGAGGCAATGATAGAACATATTAGACACATTGGCGACAAAACTGTTAAAATTGCAATAGTTGGAAAATATGTGCAATTAGATGACTCATATATTTCTGTAATGGAAAGCTTAAGACATGCAGGCTTTGCCAATAATGTAAATGTTGATATTGATTTAATAGATTGTGAAACCGTAACAGCGGAAAACTCAAAAGAAATTTTAGGGAAATATCAAGGAATAATTGTTCCAGGAGGCTTTGGAAATAGAGGAATTGAAGGAAAAATAGAAACAATAAAATATGCAAGAGAAAATAAAGTTCCTTTCCTTGGAATATGCCTTGGAATGCAAATGGCAGTTGTAGAATTTGCAAGAAATGTATTAGGTTTAAAAGATGCAAATTCATTAGAATTTGATGAAAATACAACTAACCCTGTAATTCATATTATGGAGGAGCAAAAAAACATACGCAAAAAGGGCGGAACAATGAGGCTTGGAGCTTATGACTGTGTAATAAAAGAAAACACTTTGGCACATAAAGTATATGGAAAAACTAACATATCTGAAAGACATAGACATAGATACGAATATAATAATGATTATAAACAAAGACTAGAAGAAGCTGGACTAATTGCATCTGGAACATCTCCAGATGGAAGCTTAGTTGAAATTGTAGAATTGCCGGGGCATCCATATTTTATAGCAGGACAATTTCACCCAGAACTAAAATCAAGACCAAACAACCCAGCACCATTATTTGTAGGCTTAGTAAAAGCAGCAAAAGAAAAATAATTATTTTTAATGAATAATTAATGTTTCTAAGGTATTATATAGAGGAACATGGTTAAACACACAAACATAAAACAATTGCAAATGCTGTAGGGGCAAGGTCCCATCCTTGCCCGCAAATGAACTTACAAATATTTATCGGGTCGGGGTGGAACCCGACTCCTACAATCGCACAAATTATGATTTATATTAAAGGAGTATAATTAAATTTGAGAATTTTAATAATTGAAGATGAGGCAAAACTTGCAGAGGCAATAGCCTTTAGACTAAAAAAAGAGCATTATATAGTAGATATAAATAGTGATGGAGAAACAGGTTTAGATAATGCACTAACAAATATTTATGACCTAATTATACTAGATGTAATGCTCCCAAAAATAAATGGATTTGATATTTTAAAAGAAATAAAAAATAATGGAATAGAAACAAAAGTAATTATGGTTACTGCAAAATCTATGATAGAAGATAAGTTATATGGATTTGAAAGTGGGGCAAATGATTATATAACGAAACCATTTCATATGGATGAATTAGTTGCAAGAGTAAATGCTCAGCTAAGAAATAGTACTAAAATAACGAAAAACATTGTAGAAGCGGGAGACTTAATTTTAAATATTGATAAAGCAAGTCTGCTTTGCAAAACAACAAATGAGTCCATAGACATTATGGGAAAAGAGTATATGTTATTAGAGTATTTTATGAATAATTCTAATCAAGTTATATCGAGAGAACAAATATATAACAAAATATGGGGATTTGATAATAACTCAGAATCTAATAATTTAGAAGCATATTTGTCTTTTATTAGAAAAAAACTAAGAATAATTGGGTCAGAAACTAATATAAAAGCAATAAGAGGCTTGGGGTATAAACTAGAGGTGAAAGATGAAAAAGTTAAAAATTAAAGTTTTTAGTATTTTGTTTTTTATACTAACAGCTTTTCTATTAATTATATCAATTATTTTTAATTACCAAGAATATAAAAAAGAAGAAGCAAGTATTGAGGAAACTCTTGTAAAACTATCAAATAGGAATTACAAAGGGGAAATACTAAATATGATAAATAGTGGAGAAGAACCAGTATTTATGGATTCTATAGTATATACGGTTAAACTAAACGAGGATAACAAAATTCTTTATATAATTAGCCATACTTACGACGAAGAAAATCAAGATAAAGTACTTACCTATATAAATGAAATATTAGAAAAAGAAAAAAATTTAAGTTATGGAACTAGAAAAGTATACATTGGCAACTTATATTTTGCCAATTACTCTTATAGTTTTGAGCAGGGAAATCGTATTGTAATTGTAGATAATATGCCTACAAGAGATAGATTACTTAG
>JBJFFF010000086.1:0-2438 GCA_051891455.1 Clostridia bacterium
ACCACGACTTGCAAAAACAGGTAAATTATATTTTGATGAAATTAAGTTTAAACTTTTTGTGTGATCTATATGTTCATGTGTAACAAAAATAGCATCAATATCATTTAAACTTAAATTAAAATCTGATTTTAAGGCAGTTTCTATTTTTTTACAACTTACACCTGCGTCTATTAAAATATTTGTATTTTCACTTTGTATAAAAAAACTATTTCCTGAGCTTCCACTGTATAAGCTACAACATTTTAGCATTTGTAATCAATCCTTTATCCTTCAATTCTTTGTATATTAGCACCAAGTTTTCTAAATTTTTCTTCTATATTTTCATAACCTCTATCAACATAATGAATGTTATAAACTTCAGTTACACCGGGTGGCTGCAATTCCAGCAATAATTAATGCAGCCCCAGCTCTTAAATCTGAAGAAAAAACAGTAGCACCATTTAGGGTTTCTACTCCTTCAAAAATTGCAGATTTTCCTTGAACTGTAATTTGAGCTCCCATTTTATTTAACTCTCCAGTATATTGAAAACGCGAATCCCATATACTTTCATTTATAATACTTGTTCCATCAGAAAGAGCTAAAATAACACCCATTTGAGCTTGTAAATCTGTAGGAAATCCTGGGTATGGTAAAGTTGTAATACTCGCTTTGAAAGTCCTTTTATCATACCAAACATGAATTGTATCATCACTATATTCTACATTCCCACCAATTTCTAGAATCTTAGAAGTTAAACAGTCTAAGTGCTCTGGAATACAATGTTTTATAATAACATCTCCTTTAGTTGCAATAGCCGCAAGCATAAATGTACCTGCTTCTATTTGGTCTGGAACAACAGAATATGTAATGTCACCTTTTAGAGATTTAACTCCAATTATTTTTATTGTATCTGTTCCAGCACCTATAATTTTAGCACCTGCTGAATTTAAAAAATTTGCAACATCAACAACATGAGGTTCTTTGGCAGCATGTTCTATAATAGTTGTGCCTTTAGCAAGAACACTTGCAAGCATAACATTAATTGTTGCACCAACTGAAACAATATCCATGTAAATAGTTGTGCCAACTAATTTTTGTGCTTTGGCAATAACTTTTCCTTGTAATAAATCTACTTTTGCACCTAAAGCCTCAAAACCTTTTATATGTTGGTCAATTGGGCGAGGTCCTAAATTACACCCTCCGGGCAATCCAACTTCTATTTGCTTACTTCTACCAAGCATAGAGCCTATTAAATAATAAGAAGCTCTAAATTTACTTGTTAAATCCATAGGGGCAATTGTGGCAGTTATATTGGTATTATCAATAGTTACACTATTTTTATTATTCCACTTAATTTTCGAACCAAGTTTTTCTAATATTTCACAAGAAATTTTTATATCTGAAATATTAGGTAAATTGTTTATAGTACAAATACCTTTTATAAGTAATGTAGCTGGCAAAAGTGCTACTGCAGAATTTTTTGCTCCGACTATTTCAACTGAACCTTTAAGGGGTGTTCCTCCATTTATTACTAGTTTTTCCATTCTTGCCTCCAGTAATTTAACATAAAATATAGAGTGTAACATATACACTCTATTCATTTACATAAATATACCACTAATTTTAAAGTTTTGCAATACTTCTATAATTTTAAATTTAATCTTACTTTCACTTTCAGATCCAGTTATTAAAGAATATTCTTCTTCACTTAGTTCTGA
This sequence comes from Clostridia bacterium, assembly GCA_051891455.1. Taxonomy (GTDB): domain Bacteria; phylum Bacillota; class Clostridia; order TANB77; family CAG-508; genus UMGS1933. Next base: position 1,699 of record JBJFFF010000086.1, read on the forward strand.
TTCTAATACTTCTTTAGAACCTTCTGGAACAATACCAGAAGAAACATCTATGAAACATAAAGGTGGGAACATTACACACCACCAATTTTGACCATCTGCATTTCCTATTTTTATTTTTAAAGCATCATAGAAGCCTGCAGGAAAACTTACATCTCCATAAGTTTTCGTAGGAAATTCAAAGTTACCAATTTCAACGGACACTTCATAATTAAAGCCATTTTCATAAACTGTATCTTGTGCAATTTGCTTAAATTCTTCTAAATGATTATAAACAATTTCTATTATTTCTTCTTTTGAAGTTATACTAGCAGTTATAGAACTCATATATTTTAATACATTATCACGTACAATATATTTTAAATTCTGATCTTCGACTGAATTACTATTTGCAATAACATGTAATCTAAAAACAGAATCAGAAATATCTGAACATACGGCATTTGTATAAGCACTTGCAGAAACTAATATATATATAAATAATAAAAAAATTAACATTGTAAATCTTTTAAATTTTTTCATAAACCCTCCACTTAATTTAATTATTAGCAAAAATGTAAAAAATATACTAAAAAAATTTTTTTTAAAATAAATAATAATTTGTAGAAGTGTGAAGTGCGAGGTGCGAAGTGCGAAGTGCGAAGTGGGAAAATAAAGCAGAGCCTACGAAGCCCTACCATAAATGCCCACCTCACACCGCACACATCCCACCTCCAAATTACAATTTTTGTATTGATTTTGTA
>JBJFFF010000087.1:0-2371 GCA_051891455.1 Clostridia bacterium
AAGATTACTACAAAACAGACCTTCATTGGAGACAAGAAAAATTAGATAAAGTTGTAAATACAATACAAGAAAGTATGAATTTGGACAACACAGGAAATAACTATGTAATATGTGATGTGGGAAATTTTTATGGAACATATTATGGACAACTAAGTGCTAGTGTTATGCCAGATAAAATGTATGTTTTAATTAATGATACAATAAATAATTGCACTACATATAATTATGAAACCCAAAAAACAGGTGAAATATATGACGAAGAACCTTCACAAGATAAATATGATATTTATTTATCAGGAGCAACACCAATAATTAGTATAGAAAATGAAAACGCAACAACTGATAAGGAACTATTACTATTTAGAGACTCTTTTGGAAGTAGCATTGCACCACTATTAGTAGAAAATTATAAAAAAATAACATTAATAGACTTAAGATACATATCAAGCAAAATACTTGGGTCGTATATTGAATTTAAAGACCAAGATGTTCTATTTTTATATAGTACAGTAGTGTTAAATCAAAATGTATTAAAATAAGAAAAATATTGCTTTTTTTGCAAGAAAATGGTATTATATTTAAGGAAAAATTTACAAGTAGAAGGGAAATTTATGTTAGATTTAAAAAATATATGTTTTACAAGAGATGGCAAAAAAATATTAGATAATATAAATTTAACGCTAGATGATAATAAATTTATTGTAATTACTGGACCAAATGGCTCTGGAAAATCCACACTCGCAAAAATAATTATGGGAATAGAAAAACAAGATGAAGGACAAGTTCTGTTGGGTGGAAAAGATATATCTTGTGATAGTATAGATAAAAGAGCAAATGAAGGGATTAGTTTTGCTTTTCAACAACCAGTTAAATTTAAAGGAATTACAGTATATGACTTATTAAAACTATCTGCAGGAAAAGATATTTCTAGAAAAGAAGCTTGTGACATATTATCGAAAGTTGGGCTATGTGCCAAAGAATATGTAGATAGAGAAGTAAATGGCTCTTTGTCTGGCGGAGAATTAAAAAGAATAGAAATAGCAACTGTAGCTGTAAGAAATACAAAATTAACAATATTTGATGAACCAGAAGCAGGAATTGATCTATGGAGCTTTAACAATTTAATAAAAGTATTTGAAGAAATGAGAAATGTGATAGGAGGAACTATTTTAATTATCTCTCACCAAGAAAGAATTTTAAATATTGCAGATGAAATAATATTATTAAATAATGGAAAAATAGAAAAACAAGGTCAAAAAGAAGACATTATAGATGCCATTTTGAAAAAGGAAAAAACAGGATGTTGTAGGTTAGGAGGAAATGGCAATGGATAATTTAGATAAAAACTTATTAAAAGAAATATCTGGAATGGAGGAAACTCCAAAAGGAGCCTATAATATTAGAAAAAATGGACAAGGGATAGAAAGACAAGTAACTGAAAATGTAAACATAGTAACCAAAACAGATAAATCTGGAATTGATATTTATGTAAAAGAAAATACAAAATTTGAATTTATTCATATACCAGTTATAATTACCCAAAGTGGCTTAAATGACATAGTATATAATGATTTCTATATAGGCAAAAACGCAGATGTGGTCATTATTGCAGGATGTGGAATTCATAATGAACATCATAAAGACTCACAGCACGATGGAATACACAGGTTCTTTTTAGAAGAAGGTGCAAGAGTAAAATATATAGAAAAACATTATGGAGAAGGAGATGGAACTGGCAAAAGAATATTAAACCCAGTAACAGAAGTAACTCTAAAAGAAGGAAGCTACTTAGAAATGGAAACAATTCAACTAAAAGGAGTAGACTCTACTATAAGAGAAACAAAAGGAATATTGGGAAAAGATACAAACCTAATTGTTTCTGAAAAAATAATGACACATGGAACACAAACAGCAAAAACAATGTTCAATGTTGAATTAAATGGAGAAAATGCAAGCACACATGTAACATCAAGGTCAGTTGCAACAGAAAACTCAGTACAAGAATTTAGGTCAAATGTAGTAGGAAATACAAAATGTTTTGGGCATGTAGAATGTGATGCAATAATAAAAGACAGTGCAAAAGTAATAGCAATACCAGAAATAATAGCAAACAATGTAGAAGCAAACTTAATACATGAAGCAGCAATAGGAAAAATAGCAGGAGAACAACTAACAAAACTAATGACACTAGGACTAAACGAAAAACAAGCAGAAGAACAAATAATAAAAGGGTTCTTAAGATAAGAATAACAAACCAATAACCAGAATATTATTTTAACGAACAATTATTATAATTTTGGCATACAGTAGTCGCACGCAGGGGCTTATATATTTTATTTTTAGAGCGACTCCGGGGCGACCGCCTTAGAAA
>JBJFFF010000088.1:0-2369 GCA_051891455.1 Clostridia bacterium
TAAATTTTATATTAGATTCTTCACATATTTTTGCAAATTGAGAGTTTTCTGACAAGAATCCAAATCCTGGATGAATACTATCACTACCAGTTATATATGCTGCTTCAATTATGTTTTTCATGTTTAAATAACTTTTTGCAGATAAGGCTGGTCCTATACAAATAGCTTCGTCTGCTAAACGTGTATGCAAAGCGTCTTTGTCAACTTCTGAATATATTGCTACTGTTTTTATATTCATTTCTTTGCATGCTCTAATTATGCGAACAGCAATTTCTCCACGATTTGCAATTAAAATTTTGTTCATTTTTATTTTCCTTTCATTTTAATTATTACTATTACCCATTTCTCAAAGTAGCCAAACGCAGGGGCTTATATATTTTATTTTTAGAGCGACTCCGGGGCGACCGCCGTAGAAAATGTTTGAACGAAGTGAATTACATTTTCTAGGATGGGGCAGTGATAAAAATAAAATATATAACCCCGACGAGATTTGGCGGACTTTATGGTGTAATTACACTAAGGCAAATGTTAATTCACCTTTGGCTGCAACCTTTCCGTCTACTGTTGCAATAGCTTCCCCTACGCCAATAGGTCCTTTTCTTTTTATAATCTTAACTTCTAATTTTAGTCTATCTCCTGGAACAACCATTTTTTTAAATTTCATTTTATCAATTCCGCCAAACAAGGCATTTTTACCTTTATTTTCTTCCATTGATAAAATTGCAACTGCACCTGTTTGTGCTAAACTTTCTGTAATTAAAACACCTGGCATTATAGGGTTCCCTGGAAAATGACCTTTAAAATACCATTCATTTTCATCAACATTTTTATATGCTGTTGCACTTTTTCCTGGTATATATTCTTCTACCTCGTCTATCATCAAAAATGGTTCTCTTTGAGGTATTATTTTTTTTATTTCTTCTTTATTCAACATTTTATTTGTCTCCTTAATTTTATTTTGATTGGGCGGACAGAGGCGTCCGCCCCTACATTAAATATTTTTTCTCTTTCGGGCAGGGGTGGAACCCTGCCCCTACAATTATAATTGAAATTATTATATCTTTATGTTTAAATAATTCTAAATAATGGCGTGCCATATTCCACAGGGCTACCGTCTTTTACAAAAATTTCTGCTATTTTTCCTGTAAATTCAGATTCTATTTCATTCATTAATTTCATTGCTTCAATTATACAGAGTGTATCTCCAGTTTTTACCTCTTTTCCTATTTCTACATAAAGATTTGCTGTTGGAGATGGTTTTATATAAAATGTTCCTACCATTGGTGATTTTACAATTTTTCCTTCTGTTTCAATATTTTTTTCTTCTACTTTCTCAGAAAAGCCTTTTGTTTCTATTGTTTGGTTAAGAACTACTTTTTCTTGAGTTGGCTCTTTTTTCATGCTTATTTTAGTTCCATCTGAAAATTCAATATCAATATTAGTTAATTTAGAATTACCCATGTCGTCTATTAATTGTTTGATTTTTTCGTATTCCATTTTTTATTCCTCCATATATTTTTTAATTACAATACAGCTGTTGTGTCCACCAAAACCTAAAGAATTTGACATTGCAATATTTATTTTTGCTTTTCTTGGTTCATTTGGAACTACATCTAAATCACATTCTTCATCTTTTTCTTTATAGTTTATTGTTGGTGGTACTAATTCATTTTCAATTGCCTTTACACATATAATAGCTTCTACTGCACCTGCTGCACCTAATAAATGTCCTATATTTCCTTTAGTTGAGCTTACCATAACTTTGTGGCTAGAATCTCCTAATGCAGTTTTTATAGCCATAGTTTCAGTTAAGTCATTTAAATGTGTAGAAGTTCCATGTGCATTTATGTAATCAACATCTTCTGGTTTTATTTTTGCATCTTCCATTGCTCTAATCATTGCTTTTGCTCCACACTCTCCATCTGGGCAAGGAGAAGTTATATGATATGCATCTGTTGTAGAGCCAAATCCTATAAGTTCTGCATATATTGTTGCTCCTCTTTTTTTAGCATGTTCTAATTCTTCAAGTACTAGAATTCCAGCACCTTCACCCATTACAAATCCGCTTCTTTCCTTATCAAAAGGAATACTTGCTCTATTTTTATCTTCCACAGTTGATAATGCTTTCATATTCTCAAATCCAGCTATGCCAACACTACATATAGAAGCTTCTGTTCCGCCTGCTATAACTACATCTTCATATCCTTGTTTTATAGTTTTATATGCTTCTCCTACAGCATGTGTAGAAGATGCACATGCTGTTACTATTGCCATAGATTCTCCTTTAAATCCAAATTCTATTGCAATATTTCCAGCAGGCATATTTGCTATTGACATTGGTATAAACATTGGAGATACTCTACTATTTC
>JBJFFF010000089.1:0-2343 GCA_051891455.1 Clostridia bacterium
AATCATATAAGTCCCCTGGGAGCGGATTGCAAAAGATTTACAAATTACAATTTATTACTTATTTTTATTGCAAATTGTTCTTCGTTAATTTATAATGTATCAAAAGCATATTATTTTATGGAGGTTGTTTATGAAGTCTGATATTGAAATTGCTCAAAGTACTGAGCTTAAGCACATAAGAGAAATTGCAATTGTTGCAGGTATTCCTGAAAATTATCTTGATTATTATGGAAAATATAAAGCAAAAATTGATTTAAAATTACTTGATAAAAATAACTCTAAACAAGGTAAATTAGTTCTAGTTACTGCTATTAATCCTACTCCTGCTGGAGAAGGTAAAACAACAACTACTATTGGCTTAGCCGATGGTTTAAAAAAATTAAACAAGAATGTTATTGTGGCTTTAAGAGAGCCTTCTTTAGGTCCTGTTTTTGGAGTTAAAGGTGGAGCAACTGGTGGTGGATATGCACAAGTTGCTCCTATGGAGGATATTAATTTACACTTTACTGGTGATTTTCACGCAATAGGTGCTGCAAATAATCTTCTTGCTGCAATGCTTGATAACCATATTTTTCAAGGAAATAGCTTGCAAATTGACCCAAGTAAAATTACTTGGAGACGTGCAGTTGATATGAATGATAGACAACTTCGAAATATTGAAGATGGACTTGGCGGAGGTAAAAATGGTGTCCCTAGAAAAGATGGTTTTGATATAACTGTTGCTTCTGAAATTATGGCAATTCTTTGTTTATCTACTTCTATTTCAGATTTAAAAGAAAGGCTTTCTAGAATTATTGTTGGTTATACTTTTGATGATAAACCAGTAACTGCTGGTGATTTAAAAGCACAAGGTGCTATGGCAGCTTTATTAAAAGAAGCTATAAAACCTAATTTAGTTCAAACTTTAGAAGGCACTCCTGCTATTGTTCATGGTGGTCCTTTTGCAAATATTGCTCACGGTTGTAACTCAGTGCTTGCCACAAAAATGGCAATGAGTTTAGGTGATTATGCAATTACTGAAGCTGGTTTTGGTGCAGATTTAGGGGCAGAAAAGTTTTTAGATATTAAGTGTAGATTAGCTAATTTAAAACCTTCTTGTGTAGTTATAGTTGCTACTATTCGTGCTTTAAAAATGCATGGTGGTATGGAAAAGCAAGAACTTTCACAAGAGAATTTAGAGGCTTTGAAAAATGGTATACCAAATTTATTAAGGCATATTTCTAATATAACTAATGTTTATAAATTACCTACTGTTGTTGCAATTAATAAGTTTGAAACAGATACACAAAACGAAATTGATTTACTTACAAATGAGTGTAAAGCTTTAGGTGTAAATGTTGTTTTATCTGATGTTTGGGCAAATGGTGGTAATGGTGGAATAGCCCTTGCAAAAGAAGTTATTAATTTATGTGAAAAAAATAATGATTTCTCTTTTAGTTATGATACTAATTTATCTATTAAAGAAAAAATAAATGCAGTTGTAACTAAAATTTACGGTGGAAAATCCACAGTTTACACAGAGGATGCGGAAAAAGAGATTACAAAATTAGAGAAACTTGGATTTAGCTCTCTTCCAGTGTGCATTGCTAAAACTCAATATAGTTTTTCAGACGATAGCGCTAAACTTGGTGCACCAGAAGATTTTACCGTAACTGTAAGAAGTGTGAGGGTTTCTAGTGGTGCTGGTTTTATTGTTGTTTTAACTGGTAATATTCTTACAATGCCAGGTCTTCCAAAAGTTCCAGCAGCAGAGGGAATTGATATAAATGAACAAGGTGTAATTACCGGATTGTTCTAATTTGCAAATTGTAATTTGGAAGTGGGATGTGTGCGGTGTGAGGTGGGCATTTATGGCGGGGCTTCGTAGGCTTTGCTTTATTTTCCCACTTCGCACCTCGCACTTCTCACTTCAGTTTGCAAAAGCCAACGCTTTTGCAAACTACACTTAATAAAAATAGTCCATTATTCCCACATAGATTCCCCATGCAAGTTTGTTTTGATATTCTTCTGTTTGCAATAGTTTTTCTTCTTCTTCGTTTGATAAAAATCCGCACTCTACTATAGCTATTGGTATTTCTACATGGTCTACTATATAAATATTATTTATTTTTAGCGCTTCTCTTTTATTTTCCTTTTGTATTGTTTGATTTAGTCCACTTTGTAAAGATTCAGCCAGTTTTTTGCTTTCTTCATTTCCTGCCTTAAAAAAAGTTTGCCATCCCCAATATTTTTGCTGAGATATTTTATTTAAATGTATTGATACAAATATATCTGCTGATGATTCATTTCCTATTTTCACTCTATTTTTTATGTCCGATACTTTCATTTCTCTTAATGTGTTAC
>JBJFFF010000090.1:0-12589 GCA_051891455.1 Clostridia bacterium
TATTACAATTTTTCTTTGCTATTTCATATAATTTATTTGAATTTGAGCTATGTTTTCCTCCAACTATTATCATACACTCTACTTTTTTTGCAATTTCTTGAGTTTCTTCTTGTCTTAACCTAGTAGATGCACAAATAGTATTTTTAATTTCAATATTCTCTATATATTTTTTTAATTCTTCCACTATACTATCAAATTTTTCTAAATTAATTGTTGTTTGAGCTAGAACCACTGCATTTTTTAAATTTGTTTTCTTAAATTTTTCTATTTCTCGTTCTACATCATCTGTATTTTCAACAATTGAAGAATCTTTTCCGCAAAAGCTTATTGTTCCAATTGTTTCTGGATGTGTTTTTTGACCTACTAAAAATATATAACAATTTTCACTACTATATTTAATAGCAAGTTTATGTATTGCTAAAACCTTTGGACATGTTAAGTCTTTTAATTCTATATGTAAATCATTTGCTTTCTTATATACACTTTCTTGCACTCCATGTGCTCTAATTATAGCTTTATGTTGTGCATCTTCTATATTATCTATAAAAATTACTCCTTTTGAAATTAGTTCTTCTGTTACTTGTTTGTTATGAACTAACTCACCTAAGCAATATACCTTTTCCCCTTTATTTAATTCTTCTATTGTATTGTCAACTGCATTTTTCACTCCAAAGCAAAACCCTGCAGTTTTACCTATTATAATCTCCATCAAAATCACTCCGTAATTATTTTAGCATAGTTGTAATGTTTTTTAAATAGATAAATAATAATTACCATTTTTTCTCTTTTAATTTGTTAAATTCTATGTTATAATATTTACGTTATGTAACTATAGGAGGAAAAAATGAGTAATAGTAAAGATACTAATAAAAACACACCAAAGTTTAATGAATATCAAGCATATGAAGAACTACGTTTTATTTTTGTTGTAGCAATTGAAACACAAGATTTTAGCACTATTGAAGCTAGAATTTCTGCTTGGGAAAAGAAATACCCTTTAGCTGAATTTACAGACCCAGAAATAATTAGAAAAATAAAAGCAATTTTAAACAAAGATTTTTTATCTCGTCTTATGGGAGATTATTTAGCTGCAAAAGTACTTCATGAGCAAGAAAAACAAAAAGAAGCTTATAATTCTTTAAAAGCAATTATTGATAAGGCAAAAAAGTCTAAAGATTATAAAACCGCTGGGAAAGAAATTCGCAAATGGAAGGATAATCTACATGCAAATGGTTTTAATTTATATAGTTTTGACCGCTTATATAGAGCTAAAGTTTGCACATTATTACTTTTACCTTCTAAAGAATTAGAAAATCAAGAAAAAGCAACAGATGAATTAAAGAAAATTAAAGAGAGTGGAAGCTCTATGAATAGTAAAGATTATTTTGAAGCAATAAGCAATTGGCAAAATACATATTCTATTTCTGATTTTCCAGATAAATTACAAAAAGAAATTAATCAAATAACTACTGAGGTTTTTGACTCAATTTCCCAAAAAAGGACTGGCGAAAATGCTATTTTAGAAATAGAGAATGTGTTATCTTCAAAAAACACTCCTTTACCTGCAGACGCCATAGCTTCTATTTTATCAAAATATGATTATAGAAATTTTGACCCAGATACTGTAGCTCGCATTAGAGACTTAAGTATGGAAGCTCTATCTATTCAAGAATCTGTTTTAAATGATGGTATCCCAGATATAGATTTATCTGCCCTTGCTACTGTGTCTCCAGTAGAAGCCCAAGCCTTGGCTACTTTAAGAGATATTTTAAACAAAACTCCTCATGATATGGATACAATTTTAAATTGGATATATGTAAATAGAAAAATAAATTATTCTGAATTTGCTAGAGAAAGCATTGTAAAGCAATTTGCAAGTGTTGGTTACAAAATTCCTAGCCAAAGTTCATATGCTATTCCAGATATAAATCCTAATTTAACTTATTCAGATTTTTCTAAAGTTGATGATTTAAGAAAGAGTGTTATATTAAACTATTTGGGAATTATATCTCAAGGAGATAAATTATCTATTGAAGGAAAAGATAACCTTATAGAAGCTCATGCCGTATCTGCTAGTGAAGCTCTAGCCCAAGCTGATACAAAGCCAACCATGTTCTTAGAAGCCTTTGATACTGTAGTAGAAGAACCAGAAGGAGAAAAACCATATGATGAAAAAGGCGAAGTAGATGTAGATAAAGATGAAGAAGCAATTTACAATATATTTATTGAAGATATTATGGATAATCCACTAGCAACTTATTCAATAGTTCCAACCGCTTCGACTGACAAGGCAATAACATCTGCTAAAACTTTAGAAGAAGAGCATATAAAAGAGTCTACCGCTTCTTCTGAGGATTCAGATTCTGGATATTCATTAACAATACAAGATGAAAAGAATCTAGAACAAGCTCATGAAATATCAACTTATGTAGTTGTTGCCGCTCCAATATTAGAGCAAGCACTTCAGCCAAAATTAGAACGTGCACGTAAGAAATCAAAAACAGCAGAAAAAATTAAAGATTTATAAAAAAGAAATTTTAATTTGTAGAGGATGAATTTATTTTTGAATGCGTAGGGGTCGGGTTCCACCCCCGACCCGATAAATATTGTACAAATTCTTTTTGCGGGCAAGGGTGGAACCTTGCCCCTACAACATTTACAATAAACATTCCCCTACAAATTGCAATTTATCTAACTAAACCTTAACTTTAGATTCATTCCATTTCACAATATAAATTGTTGAACTGACAACAAATATTATCAACGACAACATTTGTGATACTCTTATGCTCCCAAGCATTAAGCTATCTGTTCTTAATCCCTCTACAAAGAATCTTTCTAATGAATACAAAATAAAATATGTACAAGCGATTTGCCCCTTAAATTTTCTTTTATTTTTTATAAGTATTAAAATTATAAATATTGCAAAACACGCCATGCTTTCATATAAAAATGTTGGATGAACTTCTATATATTTTCCTGCTTCTACTATTCCCATCCTAAAAAACGAATTTGTAGCACTTCCATAAGCCTCAACATTTACAAAATTCCCCCATCTTCCAATTGCTTGTCCGAAGCACTAATCCTGGTGCTACATAATCCATTAAATCCAATAAATTAATTTTTTTCTTCTTACAAAGTATAAAACAAGTAATTAGTCCACCAATTACTGCTCCATATATTGCAAGTCCACCATTTCTTAAACTCAATATTTCTTTTGGATTTTGTATATAATAATCTAAATTAAATATTATATAATACAGCCTTGCACATATTATAGATATTGGAATTACAAATAAGCTTAAATCTATTATATCATTAAACTTAATTTCATATAGTCCATCTCTTTTTTTAAACATAATTAATGCTAATACCAATGCTAAAACAATTATCACAGCATACCAATATATTTCTATTCCAAATAATTTAAATGCTACTCTAGAAATATTAAGCTCTAAATTTAATCCTGGGAATGTAACTAAATTCATTATTTACCTCTTACTATAGAAATCACCATATTTTCTTCTTTAAACACTTCTTTTAAAATATTTTCCGCATATTCTTTTGTTACTTGGCTAAAGTTTTCTAAATAGTCGAAACTATTTATTCCTTTAAAATAATCGGAAATAAACATTCTTCCAATTGCTGCTACATCATTATATTCCTTTATATATCCACCATAAATCATATTTTTTATTCTATTAAAATGCTCTTCATCTAGGTCATCTTCTTTATATCTTTTTATTTGGTTACAAATTGCCTCTAATACTTTTTTTGGTTCTTTTGACTGTCCAGTAATTGCTACATGTGCATATGTTTTTTCAAACTCATATTCTAAATAAGGTTCAGACATAATTATTCCTTGTTCATATAAGCCTTTATATGTTTTTGAGCTTTTTCCTATTAACATATTAAGCAAAATTTCTATTGCTATATGTTTTTTTACAACACTTTCTTTATCTTCTTTTTCGCTTAAATTTGTATCTTTTATTCCAATTACGAAAAGAGGCATACTAACTTCCATTTCTGCTGAAATTTCTTTTCTAACTATTTTTGCTGGCTCTTCTTCTCTAATTCTTTTTATTTCTCCTAAAGATTTTTCATTTTTAACTATACGTTTTTTTATTTCTTCTACTAATTCTTCTGGAACAAAATCTCCAACAACGCACATTACCATATTACTTAAATTATAAAATGTATTATAACATTTATAAAGGACCTCTTTATCTATTGCTTTTATTGAATCTACTGTACCTGCAATATCTATTGTTATTGGATTTTTTTCATACATACTTCTTATTGCGTTCATATATACTACCCATTCTGGATAATCATCATACATCATTATTTCTTGAGATATAATTCCTTTTTCTTTTTCAACATTTTCATCTGTAAAATATGGATGTTGTACATAGTCCATAAGTTCATCTAGTGCTGGATAGAAATTATCTGTACATTCAAAAAGATATGCTGTATGATTTGTTGTTGTATATGCATTTGCATCTACTCCTAGCTGAGTTAAAGTGTCTAAGCTATTTTTCCCACTTTCTTGTTCAAACATCTTATGTTCTAAGTAGTGCGCAACTCCTTCTGGAACTTCTGTTACTTCGTTTTCTCCTGGGACGATAAATTTATTATCTATTGAACCATAATTTGTTGCCCAAATTACGTATTTTTTTTGTATACCTTTCTTAGGCATTATCATTATTGTTAAACCATTCTCTAATTTTTCTATATATAGTTTTTCTTTTACCTTTGAATTTTCTATAATTTGCATTTTTATCTCTCCTCAAAATTTAATTATTTTATATAAATATTAATAATAGAACTAAAGTAGCCAAACGCAGGGGTTTCATTTTTCTTTTTTTAGGAGAATCTGAGTAGGAATTACTTAGAGGAGCCTGAAAAAAGAAAAATCAAACCCCGACGAGATTTGGCGGACTTTATATTCATAGGCTATTAATTCCTTAAAAAATAAATTGTATTAATTTTTATATTTTGAGCAACTTTTTGTATATCCTCTTTCGTCACTTTATTTATTTTCTCCTCATATTCCTCAAAAGTAGTAAACTTATCAGAAAGTTCTTGACCTAAATAATAAGTTAATTCTGAATCTTGTTCTTCTCTTGTCGTCCTAAGTCCTGCTACCACATATTTTTTTGCATTTTCAATATCTTCTTCAGTAAAGTCACCATTTTTCATAGCTTCTAATTGTTCTTTTATTACATCTACAGCTTTTTCAAAATTTTGTATTTCAATTCCACATCTAATATATATATTATTTTTAGGTTTAACATAGTTTGACCTTGCTGTATATGCTAGGCTTTCTCTTTCTCTTACATTTTGGAATAATTTTGATGTTGCTCCTTCTCCTAAAACAACATTATATAAAGATATTTTGTATTTACTATCTTCCTCATCTAAATTTACATCTGTTCCAATTACAAGTTTTCCTTGTGTTACATCCATTTTCTCTTCGATAGTTTTTGGTTCTTCATTATTAAAATTAGATGATTTTTCTGCATTTATAATATGAATATCAGTTCTTGGTTGTAATTTTTGTATATTTTCATTTCTTTTTACCACACTTAATACTTCGTCTTCTTTAATATTTCCTGAAACAAATATATCAATTTTTGCAGTATTTATTAATTTTTTATAATGCTCATATAAATTTTGTCCATTAATTTTGCTTAAGTCTTCTACATAGCCATATTTATATAAACCATATATTTTATTTTTATACATTTCTTCTATGCATCTTTCAAAAGCATATCTATCCTTGTTATCAATTTTTGCTTCAATAATTTGCTTCATATTTTCTTTTTCGGTTTTTAGATATTCCTCATTAAATTGATTATTTTCTACTAATGGATTAAATATAATATCTAATAATAAATTTATTCCTTTAGTCAAATTACTTTCGCTAGTTTCTAAGAATTCATCATTTACCATTTCTAAATAGAATTTAAGTATTTGGTTATCTCCTGTTTTCTCTACACCACAGTCAAATGTTGCTCCATACATGTTTTCAAGAGCAATACTTATTTTTTCTTGTGATTTTAAATTGTTTGTTCCTCTTCTTAAAACTGCTGGTATTATTGCATTATATGTTACTGTTTTTCTATCTAATGGGGTGCTTAAAAATACAGCAATTAAATTAGTTTTAAATTTTTCTGTTCCAATACAATGTAGTTTTACACTTTTTTTAATTTCTTCTGTTTTATATGACATAGTTTTTCTCCTTTATATCACTTTATATTTAAATTTTTCCCTACTAATATTTAATTATTCATTACAATCCGCCAAATCTCATCGGGGTGGAGCCCTGCGTTTGGCTATTTTTGCACAATTAAAAAAGTTTTTAGTGTGGATAGGCTTAAAATAAAAAGGCGAAAAGTATTTATTCCTTACCTTCTCACCTCTAATTCCTATTTTAAAATTTTCTTTTTCTAGCTGCTTCTGATTTTTTCTTTCTTTTTACACTTGGCTTTTCATAATGTTCTCTTTTTCTAACCTCTTGTAATACACCATTTCTTACACATTGTCTTTTAAATCTTCTTAGTGCGTCTTCTATATTTCCATTATTAACTTTAATTTCTGCCATTTTTTGTTTCCCTCCCCCCGCTTTTTCTTTCCTACTGCTGGGATTATCATAACTTTGTATATTATACAAAAAAATGGCAATTTTGTCAATACTTATGGAAAAAATCGGTGGGAATTGTGTTCTCCACCGATTTCTAGTTTATTTATCATATTCAAATAAATCACCTAATGCTCTTTCTTCGTTTACTCTTTTTATTGCTTCTGCAAATAGTGGTGCTATTGATACTACTTTTATTTTGTCTATATGCTTTTCTGGCTCTAATGGTATTGTATTTGTTACTACCAATTCTTTAATTGGTGATTTTTCTATTCTTTCTATTGCTGGTCCAACTAGTACTCCATGTGTTGCTCCTGCATATATTTCTTTTGCTCCATGCTCTTTTAATATGTTTGCAGCTTCAACAAGTGTTCCTGCTGTACTTACTTCATCATCAAATATTAATGCTGTTTTTCCTTCTACATCTCCTATTATATTTGTTGCTACTGCATTATCATTATTTGATTCTCTTCTTTTATCTATTAATGCAAGTGGGCATTCAAAAAATTCTGAATATTTATATGCTTTTTTTGAACTTCCTGCATCTGTTGCTACTACAACTATATCTTCTAATCCTTTATTTTGGAAATATTTTTCTAATAATTGTTTCCCTGATAATCTGTCACAATATATATCAAAATATGATTGAATTGCAGCATTATGTAAGTCACAAGTTATTACTCTATCTGCTCCAGCTGCTTCTAAAAGCTGTGCCATTAATTTGGCTGTTACTGGTATTCTTGGTTGGTCTTTTTTATCTGACCTTGAATACATAAAATATGGTAATACTGCTGTTATTCTTTTTGCAGATGCTCTTTTTGCCGCATCAATTGTAATTAATAATTCCATAATTCTTTCATTAACTGGTGGCTCTGTTGTTTGCACTATGTACACATCATAATCTCTTACTGTTTCTTTAAATTGCACAAAGTTGTTATCATTTTTAAACTTAAAAGAATCTTTTTCTCCCATTGGTAATCCTAGGCAATCACATACCTCTTGTGTAAATTTTTCTGCTGAGTTACAAGCAAAAATCTTAATCTTATTCACAATAATTCCTCCTAAAATTGAATTTTATGTCGAAAAAATCACGTGCAATTATATTTTAACACTTTTTATTACCCATTTCAACCAAAAACAAATAATTTGTAATATTAAATTTTTCGACAAATTTAATAAAAAATAAAGAGGACTTTAAAGTCCTCTTTATTTTTTATTCTGCAGTTTCTGCTGTTTCTTCTTCTTTTTCGTTTTCTGGTTTTGCTATTACATTTTTGTAATTTGGCATACCTGTTCCTGCTGGAATTAGTTTTCCTATGATAACGTTTTCTTTTAGTCCAATTAGAGAGTCTCTCTTTCCTTTTATTGCTGCTTCTGTTAATACTCTTGTTGTTTCTTGGAATGATGCTGCTGATAAGAAACTTTCTGTTGCAAGTGATGCTTTTGTTATTCCAAGTAATACTCTTGTTCCTGTTGCTTCCCTCTTTCCTTCTTCTCTCATTTGTTTGTTTATATCTTCTAATTCATTTCTGTCTATTAATGAACCAGCAAATAATTTTGTATCTCCTGGATCTTCAATTTTAATTCTTTTTAGCATTTGTCTACCAATTACTTCAATATGTTTATCATTTATATCAACACCTTGGTTTCTATAAACTTTTTGAACTTCTGATGTCAAGTATTTAAATACTCCTTCTGGTCCTTTTATTGCAAGTATTTCACTTGGATTTATTGAACCTTCTGTGATAGGTTCTCCTGCTTCTATTTCGTCTCCATCTTTTACTCTTAGTTTTGAACCGAAACTTATTAGGTATGTTTTTGCATTATCCTTACCTGTTACTGTTACTTCTTTTCTCTTTTTAGAGTCTTCAATAGATACTTTTCCTCTGATTTCAGAAATCACTGCAACACCCTTTGGTTTTCTTGCTTCAAATAACTCTTCAACCCTTGGAAGACCTTGTGTGATATCTCCTCCTGCTACACCACCTGTATGGAATGTTCTCATTGTAAGCTGTGTACCTGGCTCACCAATTGATTGTGCAGCTATAATTCCAACTGCTTCTCCTATATTTACTTCTTTTCTTGTTGCTAAGCCCATACCATAGCATTTAGCACAAACACCATGTCTTGTTTTACATCCAAGTGCTGAACGTACTTTAACACTTGTGTATCCTGCTTCAATGATTTTATCTGCAATACTTGGTGTAATTAATGTATCGTTATCCACAATTAGTTCACCTGTTTGTGGATTAACTATGTTTTCAAATGCATATCTACCTACAAGTCTTTCATGTAGTTTTTCTATTATTTGGTTTCCATCTTTAATATCTTCTACTTCAATATATTCATCTGTTCCACAGTCATGTTCTCTAACTATAATGTCTTGAGAAACATCAACTAATCTTCTTGTTAAGTAACCAGAGTCTGCTGTTCTTAATGCAGTATCGGCTAAACCTTTTCTAGCACCGTGTGATGAAATGAAGTATTCTAGAGCATCTAGTCCCTCTCTAAAGCATGCTTTAATTGGGATTTCTACTGCTTTACCAGATGTATTTGCCATAAGTCCACGCATACCTGCAATTTGACGTAATTGGTTCATATTACCTCTGGCTCCAGATTGTGCCATCATATATATTGGGTTTAGTTCATCAAAGTTGTCTTTCATTGCTTCTGTAACATCATCTGTTGCTTTTTCCCATACTTTAATAACTGAATCATATCTTTCATCATTTGTTATTAAACCACGTCTATATTGTTTTGCAATTTCCTCAACTTGTTTTTCTGAGTTTGCTAAAATTTCTTTTTTTGCTTCTGGTACTGCAACATCTGAAACTGATACTGTAAATGCACCTTTTGTTGCATATTTGTAACCTAAGGCTTTAATATAGTCTAGCACTTCTGCTGTTACATTTAATCCGTGAACATCAATACATTTTGCAATTATTGATCCTAAGTTTTTCTTCATAACAGGGAAGTTAATTTCTTTTTGGAATTCGTTTTCTGGTTTGCTTCTATCTACAAATCCTAGATCTTGTGGAATTCCTTGGTTGAATATTATTTTTCCTGCTGTTGTTTCTATTGTTCTAGTTTTGCTTACTCCATCAACATCCTTTGTAATTCTTACTTTTACTTTAGCATGTAGACCTAAATCACCATTTTGGTATGCAAGAAGAACTTCATCTTCATCTATAAAATACATACCTTCTCCTGGTTCTCCAGCTACTTCCATTGTTAAGTAGTAACTTCCTAGTATCATATCTTGTGTTGGAACTGTTACTGGTTTACCGTCTTGTGGTTTAAGTAAGTTATTTACTGAAAGCATTAAATATCTTGCTTCTGCTTGTGCTTCTGGTGATAATGGAACGTGAACTGCCATTTGGTCACCGTCGAAGTCAGCATTGAAAGCTGTACAAACTAATGGATGTAGTTTTATTGCTCTACCTTCTACTAATACTGGTTCAAATGCTTGTATACCTAATCTGTGAAGTGTTGGAGCACGGTTTAACATAACTGGATGGTCTTTTATAACTTCTTCTAATATGTCCCATACTTCTGGTCTTAATTTTTCTACCATTCTTTTAGCATTTTTAATGTTATGTGCTAGTCCTCTTCCAACTAATTCTTTCATAACAAATGGCTTGAATAGCTCAATTGCCATTTCTTTTGGAAGACCACATTGATAGATTTTTAATTCTGGTCCAACTACTATAACTGAACGTCCAGAATAGTCAACCCTTTTTCCTAATAGGTTTTGTCTAAATCTACCTTGTTTTCCTTTTAGCATATCTGATAATGATTTTAATGGTCTATTTCCAGCTCCTGTAACTGGTCTTCCACGTCTACCATTATCTATTAATGCATCTACAGATTCTTGAAGCATTCTTTTTTCGTTTCTTACTATAATTTCTGGTGCTCCAAGTTCTAATAATCTTTTTAATCTGTTATTTCTGTTTATTACTCTTCTATATAGATCATTTAAGTCAGATGTAGCAAATCTACCACCATCTAATTGAACCATTGGTCTTAATTCTGGTGGAATTACTGGTACAACATTCATTATCATCCACTCTGGTCTATTTCCAGATATTCTAAAGCTTTCAACTGTGTCTAATCTTTTTACAAGTTTTGCTCTTTTTTGTTCAGTTGATTTTTCTATTTCTTTCTTTAATTTTTCTGATAGTTTTTCTAGGTCTATTTCTTTTAGTAATGTTCTTATAGCTTCTGCTCCCATTTTTGCTGTAAAAGAACCTTTTCCGTATTTTTCTTCAGCATCACGGTATTCTTTTTCTGTTAATACTTGGCATTTTGTAAGTCCTGATGTTCCTTTATCTACTACTATATAAGATGCAAAGTAAATTACTTTTTCTAGGCTTCTTGGTGATATATCTAACATTAATGCTATTCTGCTTGGGATTCCTTTGAAGTACCAAATATGTGCAACTGGTGATGCAAGTTCAATGTGTCCCATTCTTTCACGTCTTACTTTTGATTTTGTAACTTCAACTCCACATCTATCGCAGATTATTCCTTTATATCTTATTCTTTTATATTTACCACAATGACATTCCCAGTCTTTTGTAGGTCCAAATATTTTTTCACAGAATAATCCATCTTTTTCTGGTTTTAGTGTTCTATAGTTTATTGTTTCTGGTTTTTTTACTTCACCTTTTGACCATTCTCTTATTTTGTCATCAGATGCAAGTCCTATTTGGATTTTGTCAAAAATTTCTAATTCATCTTTGTTTTCTGTATTTTCCATTTATTTAGGTTCCCCCTTAAAATAGTAATTTTTGTTACGTTTTAGTTTATAGAATTAATTCTGAAGTGAGAGGTGCGCGGTGTGCGGTGAGAATCTTAGGAATATTCTTCGAAGAAGAAGCCCTAAAATCACACTTCACACATCCCACTTCGCACTTCAATAGAATTTCATAAACTCATTTGTACTATAACACTTTTCTAATTACATTTTTTCTTAATAAAATATACATTGCTAGAACAATTCCCTTGAGTTTATATTTTATATCTCATGTAATTTACATCATTATTCAATTTATACATCGATGTGAGAGGTGTGATGTGCGCAGTGAGAATCTTAAGAATATTCTTCGAAGAAAAATCTCTAAAGTCACACTTCACACATCCCACTTCACACTTCAACTAATTATTCCTCAAATGAATCGTCATCATTTTCTAGGTTGTCTTCTGCAAGTTCATTGTCAAATATGTCGTCGCTATCGTCTTCATCATCTAAAAGGATTTCGTCTTCTATAAAGTCATCGCTTAGTTCCTCATCATCAAGTACTGCTTCTTCTGGTTCTGGAAGAACTTCTCTGTCTTCTAAGTTAAAGTCTATTCCTTCTTCAATGTTTTCTTTAAGTTCTAGTTCTTCATCATCTTTAGAGTATAAGCGAACATCTAGTCCTAAGCTTTGTAGTTCTTTTATTAATACTTTAAAGCTTTCTGGTACCCCTGGTTCTGGCACATTGTCACCTTTAACAATTGCTTCATATGTTTTTACTCTTCCTACAACATCATCTGATTTTATTGTTAGAATTTCTTGAAGTGTATATGCTGCTCCATATGCTTCTAGTGCCCAAACTTCCATTTCACCAAATCTTTGTCCACCAAATTGAGCTTTACCTCCTAAAGGTTGTTGTGTTACAAGTGAGTATGGTCCTGTTGAACGAGCATGTATTTTATCATCAACTAAGTGGTGAAGTTTTAACATATACATTACACCGACTGTAATTGGTTTATCAAATGGTTCTCCTGTTCTTCCATCATATAGAATTGTTTTTCCATCTTCTGATAGTCCAGATTCTTTCAACATTTCCTCTATGTCTTCTTCTGATGCCCCGTCAAATACTGGTGTTGCAACTTTTAATCCAAGTAGTCTTGCAGCTGCTCCTAAATGTACCTCTAGAACTTGACCTAAGTTCATACGAG
>JBJFFF010000091.1:0-2300 GCA_051891455.1 Clostridia bacterium
CAATATGTATTAACTG
The DNA here is from genome assembly GCA_051891455.1 of Clostridia bacterium. Lineage (GTDB taxonomy): Bacteria > Bacillota > Clostridia > TANB77 > CAG-508 > UMGS1933. Next base: position 17 of record JBJFFF010000091.1, read on the forward strand.
TAGCAAATTATAATGTAAACCCATATGCATTGACTGTAGCAAATGAGGACCAAGATGCAAGTTGTACAGTTTGTGGTGCCCTTGCATCAGCTGCAGAAAATGGTTGCGAACATTCATATGTAGAAAAAAGCAATGAAACTCATCACTGGGAAGAATGTACAAAATGCGGATATTATAAACAAGGATCTTTAGAAGAACATGAGCATACAGCATATACAAATAATGGAGACGGAACACATAGTGACATTTGTACAAAATGTGGATATAAATTGACAAAAGAACATTATTTTGAAGATGGAATCTGTGTAGATTGTGGCGCAAATGCATTACAAGAATGTGATCATTCATATGAATTAAAAAATGATGAAACAAAACACTGGATTCAGTGCTCAAAATGTAATCAAACAAACTCTAATACATTAGAAAATCATGAATTTATAAATTATTATGATAATAAAGATGGCACACATACTGCAAGATGTACAATATGTAATTATGAATTGACTGAGAACCATGCAGAAAATTGTGAAAAATGTAAAAACACAACAAATTCTGATGATAAAAATGAAGACGATAAAAACGAAGAAAATAAAAATGAAGACAACAATGAAAACAAGAATGATAATGAGAATAAGGATAATACAATAATAGACAAAATTTTCCCAAATACAGGAGTATCAAGAATTATTGTATTAGCAATTATAGCATTAACTGTTACATTTGGAATAGTAGGACTTAAACTAAAGAAATATAAAGGTATTTAATAAATAAAAACTCTATGTAGATGAATTTACATAGAGTTTTATTTTTAATATGGCAAAACTCCTAGAAGTTCTGGGAGTTTTGCTTTAATATTTTTTCCAAATTTTCTTGTAATATATAACCTATTGTGATAGAATAATAAACGTAAAATTAGAATAGAAGGAAGTATTATGCTAAAATATAATATAAAAAACTACAACTTAGAAGAATTACAAGAAATAGTAGAAAATTTAGGAGAAAAGAAATATAGAGCAGAGCAAATTTTTAATTGGATATATAAAGAAAATGTTACAAGTTTCGATGATATGGCGAATTTGCCATTATCCCTAAGAGAAAAACTAAAAGAAAATTATGATTTGCATATATTTAAAATAATAACAAAACAAGAATCGAAGGATGGTACAAAAAAATATCTTTTTGATATCTTAGATGGAAATGCAATAGAATCTGTTTTAATGGAATATAAACATGGATATACAATTTGTGTATCATCTCAAGTTGGATGTAAAATGGGATGTAAATTTTGTGCATCAACAGGAGTAAAATTTGCAAGAAGCTTAGAGGCTGGGGAAATTGTGGAACAACTACAAGCAGTAGAAAGAGATACTGGAATTAAAATATCAAATGTGGTATTTATGGGAATAGGAGAACCCTTAGACAATTTTGAAAATGTTTTAAAAGCAATTTCATTAATAAATAACCAAAAAGGAATTAATATTGGAGCAAGGCATATAAGTATATCAACAAGTGGAATTGTTCCTAAAATATATGAATTAGCAGATAAAGATTTACAGTGTACACTATCAATTTCACTTCATAGTGCTTCAAATGAAAAAAGAAGTGCAATGATGCCAATAAATAATGCATATAATATAGAAGAATTGATGAAGGCATGTAAATATTATATCCAAAAAACTAATAGAAGAATATCTTTTGAATATGCTTTGGCAAAAGAAAACAATGATAATTTAGATGATGCAAAAGAGTTAGTAAAACTTTTAAGAGGAATGCTTTGCCATGTAAACTTAATACCAATAAATAAAATAGAAAATGGAAAATTTAACAAAAGCACTAATGAAAACATAATGCAGTTTAGAGACTACTTAAACAGCCATGGAATAGTTGCAACAATTAGAAGAGAATTAGGGTCAGATATAGATGCGGCATGTGGGCAACTACGAAAAAAAGAGGTGAAAAAATGTTAACTTTTGCAAGAACAGATATTGGAAAAGAAAGAAAAAATAACCAAGACTATTATTATATAAGTGATGATGGATGTTTAAATATATTGGCAGATGGAATGGGGGGCTATGCTGGTGGAGAAATAGCAAGCCGTCTTGCAACACTATCAGCAAAAGATTATATTACAGAGCATTTTGATAAAAATTTAGAGTATGAAAAAGAACAAATATTGGAGATAATAAAAAGTGCTATGGAATATGCAAATTCTCAAGTACATAAAAAAGCCCAAGAAAAGCCAGAGCTAGAGCAAATGGGAACAACTTTAGAAATATGCTTGATT
>JBJFFF010000092.1:0-2249 GCA_051891455.1 Clostridia bacterium
AAATAAAAGATTTAGTAGATAGGTTATAATTGGAGGAACAAAATGAATAGGTCTGAAGCAAGAGATATGGCATTTAAATTTTTGTATCAAGTAGAGGTACAAAAAGAAAACAATCAAGAAGCAATTAATATATTTTTTGAAAATAATGAAATAGAAAGTAAAGATGCAAAAAAATATATTTTAGATGTTGCAAATGGGGTAAGTGAAAATTTAGAAGATATAACAGAACTGATAAAAAAGAACTTAAAACAAGATTGGAAAATAGAAAGAATTTCTAAAGTAACACTTGCAATTTTAAAACTTGCAACATATGAAATAGTATATGCAAAAATACCATTTAAAGTAGTTATAAACGAAGCTGTAGAACTTGCAAAAAAATATGGGGAAGATACTAGCTCAGCATTTGTAAATGGAATTTTAGCAAGTATTGTGAAGGAGAATATATGAGACCTGTAGCAATGACAGTAACAGATTTAAATAAATATATGAAACAAAAAGTAGCTGAAGATGAGTTCTTAAACAATGTGTATGTGAAGGGAGAAATATCTAATTTCAAACATCACTACACAGGGCACATGTATTTTACCTTAAAAGATGAAAATTCTTTAATAAAATGCATAATGTTTAAAACTTCAACAGCTACTTTAAATTTTATGCCAAAAGACCGGAATGAAAGTACTAGTTTTAGGAACAGTAGCAGTTTTTGAAAGAGACCGGAGTTTACCAAATATATTGCAAGGCAATGCAAGAAGACGGAATTGGAGACTTGTATAAAAAATATGAAGAATTAAAAGCAAGACTGGAAAAAGAAGGGCTATTTGACGAAGAACATAAAAAACCAATACCATTTATGCCAAAAAGAATAGGAGTGCTTACATCTAAAACAGGCTCTGTAATAAGAGATATAATAAATGTATCAACAAGAAGAAATCCTAATGTACATATTAAACTTTATCCAGTGCCAGTACAAGGACCAGGAGCAGAAAAGGAAATTGCTGAGGCTATTAGAGTAATGAATGAGAAAAAACTAGCAGATGTTTTAATTTTAGCTAGAGGAGGAGGCTCACTAGAGGATTTATGGCCATTTAACGAAGAAATTACTGCAAGGGCAATATACGAATCTGAAATCCCAATAATATCTGCCGTAGGGCATGAAACAGATTTTACAATAGCAGATTTTGTGGCAGACTTAAGGGCGCCAACACCATCAGCTGCAGCAGAACTGGCACAGGCAGACGTTAGGGAAATAAAAATAAAACTAGAAACATATGAAAATAGGTATAAAAATGCTTTAAAGAAAAAAATAGAATATATGAAATTAAGGTATAACAAAGCTATGGCATCAAGAGTATTTACAGCACCACTACAAAATATTAATGAACAATATCTTAATGTTGATATAAAAATAAAGAAATTAGAAAACATAATAAAAGTGAAGTTAAAAGAAAGCCAAAAAAGGCAAATAGAATTAATTTCGAAATTGGATGCATTAAGTCCATTAAAAACATTAACAAGAGGATATTGCTTGGCAGAAGAAAATGGACAAATAGTAAAAAGTGCAAAATTACTAAAAATAGATGATATAGTAAATTTAAAATTTTATGATGGAGAAAAGAATGCAAAAATAATGTAATCAATTTACAATCTGCCAAATCTTGTTGGGGGCATTTTAAAAAAATGTAGGGGCAGGGTTCCACCCCTGCCCGTGATAAAGGAGAAAAATGTATGTATAAAAAAATATTATATTTTATAATAATAATTGTTTTAATAATCGCAGGAATATTTGTAGCAAAAAAAATTACAGAAAATGATGAAACAGAACAAACAGTTGCAAACATATTAGAAAATACAAATAAAACAAATGAAGAAAATAAGTTAGAAGGAAATAACACAGTGGTAGAAGAACCAGAAAAAAATGAAGTAGAGGAAAATAATGTGGCAGAAGGAAAAGATGAAAATGCTCCTGAAGAACAAGCAAAACAAATAGTAAAAGATAATTGGGGAGAAGACAACACAGTTTATTTTAGCTATGATGGAAAAGATGAAAATGGAAGATATATAATCTGTGTAAGAGAAAAAACATCAACAAAAGCATTATATTGGTATTATGTGGATGTAGAAACAGGAACATTTGATATACAATAGATGTACACTTCCCACATCCCACTTCGCACTTCGTTATAAATTATAATGTAATAATGTAAAGAATAATTTTTTATAATATTGGAGGAAAACAACATGAAAGAGGT
>JBJFFF010000093.1:0-2230 GCA_051891455.1 Clostridia bacterium
TCTCCAATGAAGGTCTGTTTTGTAGTAATCTTCTAGCTCTAAACTGTCCCAAATATCAATATATTTTAGGTTACTTAACTCATTATTCATAATCTGTTTTATTATATTATAATCAAATTTTAAGTGATCATCATTTTCTAAATAATAGTTTTTATCTGGTATAATTGCATAATATACATTCATACCATTTAAGTATGTATTATACACTTCATTAATTTTACTTGTAGATTTTTTTATGTTTCCTTGGTTTAGAGGATAATCCATTTTATAAATTGCGCCGTCTTTTTCAAAAAAGTTATTATTATCTTTTTGTTTATAAATATTTGTGCTATAAAAAGCCTTAATTCTTCTAAAAGTATCTCTTGATATAAATTGGTCTACTGCATAATTTTCGAACTTACTAGTTGTTTCCCCTTTTAATAATTTAGATATAGAAATTTCAGGGAAACTAGCTAGTTTTCTTCTTTCAGTAACAGATATTTTTTTATCTTCTACTAGTATATTAACGATAAATACTAGTATTAGTATCACTACAAAACCTATTGTAATTATTATATTTTTTGTTTTATCTTGCATTGTTTCCCCTCCTAAAATCTAAAATATAAAAATGGGTTAAATGAACCATCTATAATATAACTTGTAGAAAGTAGTAATATTAGTAATAAAAATATTGGCTCTAACGCGTTAGTAATTTTATGTATTTTGCTACTTTTTGCAATATTTTTTAGAATTGGTGTTGCCCCAATTATTCCAACTATTATAACTACTAAATAACTTTTTAAGTAGTATATGCTTTCTTTTGAAACTAGTGGGCTTCCTCCTATTCCAATTATTCCTCCTATATTTTGCATTATTTGTGAAAAACTTTCTCCATTAAATATAATGAAACTAATCATTACAATAATTAATACATAAATTCTTGATAAAAATTTAGGCAATTTTTTTAAATATTTTTCCAAAAATAGTTTTTCTATAATTAATAATACTCCAAAGAATAATCCCCAAAGTATAAAGTTCCATGCTGCTCCATGCCATAAACCTGTTAGCATCCACACTATAAGGATATTTCTTATCCATTTTAGTTTACTTACTCTATTTCCTCCAAGTGGAATATACACATAATCTCTAAACCACGAGCTTAGTGATATATGCCATCTTCTCCAGAAGTCTGTTATACTTGTTGCAATATATGGGTAATTGAAATTTTCTAAGAAATCAAACCCAAACATTTTTCCAAGACCTATTGCCATATCCGAATAACCCGAAAAGTCAAAATAAATTTGAAGCATTGCTGCTATTCCATACATCCAATAATATAAAACACTCATTTCACTACTTGATAAAAATACGGCAGTTAGTTCTCCTAAAACATTGGCAATTAGTACTTTTTTACCAAGTCCAATTATGAATCTTCTAACTCCTAAGGCAAATTTTTCAAATGTATGCGTTCTATTTTCAAGCTGTTCTTCTATTGTAGTATATCTTACAATTGGTCCTGCTATTAGTTGTGGAAATAGCGAAATATACATTGCAAGTTTTAAAATATTTTTTTGAACTTCAGCTTGTCCTCTATATACATCAACAATGTAACTAATCATTTGGAATGTATAGAAAGATATTCCTATTGGTAATACAACATAAATAAAGTCTATTTTGTTTGTAAGCCATAAATTAATGTTTTGTATTATAAAGTTTATATATTTAAAGTAAACTAATATTCCTACACTTATAGAAATTGATAGTATTAAAAATAATTTTGAATGTTTTTTGTATTTATTAATTAAAAGTCCAAAAAAGTATGTGCAAATAATAGAAAATATCATTAATAATGTGTATTTTGGTTCTCCATAAAAATAAAATGCAAGTGATGATACTAATAATACAATATTTTTACATTTTTTTTGTACGGCATAATATACCAATAGCACTATTGGTAAAAAATAAAATAAAAAAGTTATACTTGAAAATACCATTTTTTCTCCTTATACGTAATAAATATCGCCGGAACTTTTTCTTTGCTTCGGCGATATTTTATTGTTCTATTCTTTATTACAATATTTCTGGTGGTAATTCTATTTCTTCAGTTTTTTCATAAACTTCATTTACATTTCCAGCTAATGTTTTAAATTTCTCGTAAATAGGTTTAGCCATATCTTCACTAGACATTACAAGTAACACTATATCTCCACTGCTTGTTGCATAAAGTTTTTCTGCTGAAACGCATATCCAT
>JBJFFF010000094.1:0-2225 GCA_051891455.1 Clostridia bacterium
AAGAAATTACTTTTGAAACCCCTCCAAGTTGTGTTGCAAGTACTCTTTTATTATTTGCTTCTTTTACCTTCCATAAAATATTTAATTTATGTATTCTATATGTTGCATTTATTACTTTTACAACTTCTGCTATATTCTGTTTTGCCTCATCTGTATCTACTGCGATTTTACAATTATCATTATTTGACAATATATTAATTAAATTTTCTTCTGTCATTTCATTGTTCCTAATTAAATCGTCATAAATATCTTCTGATATATTTTCGTTTTCTATTAAATCATCATAAAAAATATTATCTTCTAGGTCTTCAAAATTGTTACTTAAATCATCTAAAAATAGGTCTTTATTTTCTTCTTCTAAGTCCTTTGTTTCTAACACATCTTTTGCTGATTCATTATAGCTATTAGCCATTTGTGCAATAGTTTCAGAAACTCCATTTAATTTTTGAACGGTTTCTCCTTCCAATACTCCTGCTGTAACTGGGAAACATTTTACTTGTGGGATTATATCTTCTATATTTATTTTTACATCTTTTGGTATAGCTAGTAGTCCTAATGACGCAACTAAAATTTCTCTAATTGTAATAATTGGAACTGTATTTCCATTTGTTACATATGTTAAAACTGCGTTTCCAACACAGAATCCGTACTATTACTCCGAGGTTTCCCAAGTTTATTTAATAAGCCTGCCATCATTCCAGAAATTGCATAAGATGCTACTAAAATTGGAGAGTTTGCTGTTATTATTCCAAGTACCATTCCAATTGTTATTCCAGATGTAGCACCTACTAACATTCCATGTTTCCAGCCTAAAAATAGTACTAACATTACACTAAAAATGTTTGTAACAGATAGTCCCCAAAATTTTAGTCCGCTTAAAGAAACAAATGCTATTGATACAAGTAGGCTTGCACCCATAACTTCTTCTATTGAAAATGCTTGTTTTTCCAAATATTCGCTTACGACAATTAGTGAATTTGCAAAAATTTTATAAAATATATATGTAATTAAACCAATAGCTATACTAGTTACTAAATCATAGAATAAAAATCCTGTAAATATCATTTTTAGTGCTTGTACAGCAAAGCAAGAAATGAAAACATATAATCCTAATTTTTGTTTTTCATTTCTTTCATCTTCTTCAAAATTTGGTCTTACAATTAATACTAGTCCCATAAATAATATTGAAGTAAGCGAAAATACGCCCAATCCACTAAGTCCAAATTTTATTAGTGTTCCAAGCGTTACTAAAATATATACTAGTCCTACTGGTTTTCTATTACTGCAACATGCAGCAAAAATAGCTAGTCCAAATGGAGCCCATTCTCCATTAAAGCTTACTGTTGATACCATAAAGCTTATTATATATAAGAAAATATATTTTGATTGAAATAAGTTTCGTATATTTAGTTTTGATTTTTTTTCTTCGTTTATATATTCTTCTTCATTATTATTTATATTTTGAAACATCCTCTACCACCCTTTTTCTTTTCTAAAATTTGTGTTTGGGCGGACTTTAGGGCCCGCCCCTACATTTTATTATAATATTTTAAGTATATTTTTTTTGTCGTTTCTAGTAATCATTTTAGAAAAGTGTTCTACATTTTGTGATAATTTTATAATATATTTTTTAAACTTCTGTAAAATATTCGTTTATTCTAATTATTAATTCTGTTTTTGCTTCTTCTAATGTCATATTTTCTAGTTGGGCTCCGGCAAGTGTTATATGCCCTCCTCCACCTAGTTTTTCTAATATTACTTGTACATTTATGTCTCCAATTGAACGTCCACTTATACAAATTTTGTCTCCCATGTCTCCTATTACAAATGATGCAGTAATATTGCTAATTGTAAGCAATTCGTCTGCTGCTTTTGCACATATTAGATTAGCATTTTTATCTTTTTCAGTATATTCAGAGATTCCTATAGATTCATTTACTATTTCTGCACTTTTTACAATGTCTGCAATTACATTGTAACTTTCTAGGTCACTTTGGAACCATTTTTTTACTCTTATTATATCAATTCCATATTTTCTTAAATATGCTGCTGCTTCAAAAGTTCTAACACCAGTTTTAAATGTAAAGTTCTTTGTATCCATCATTATTCCCGCATATAAGCTCTCTGCTTCTATTTGTGTAAGTGTTATATTTTTGCTTGAATATTCTATGATTTCTGTTACAAGCTCTGCAGCAGATGAAGCATATACTTCGTGGAAAGTAAGT
>JBJFFF010000095.1:0-2217 GCA_051891455.1 Clostridia bacterium
ATCAATTGTTCATTTTTTAATAAATCATCTTCTATTTTTTTCTTATCATATGTTGATAGTTTACCTTTTATTTCATCTCTTTTATTAGCAACTTGTGAAAATTTTAAATCATTTTCTTGAATTCCATTTAATTTAGTTTGTTTTTGTTCTTGTAATTTTTCTTTATCCTCATCTTTAAGTTTCGGATCTTTTAATTTTTCTTCAATTTTTTTAACTTCTTCTACAGCTTTTTTTCTTTCATCATCTAGTTTTGTAATAGCTTGTTCATATTTTTCTATTGTTTTTTCAGTTGCATCTATTTCATCCTTTTTTGCTAATAAATCTGATGTTTTTGATACTAAGTCTTTTTTAAAACTTAATATATTCTCTATTTTGCTACTATTTTTTTCTATTCTTGCATATTTAGTTGCTGTTTTCTTTAATTCTTCTAATTCAGCTTTTTTAGCTGCATATTCTGGTCCTTCTTTTAATGAAGCTTGCTCTCTCCTAATAGCTACTATTTTAGTTTTTAATTCATCTTTATTTGCTTTATAATTATCATATTCAATTTCCCATCTAGATTTTTTATATTCCATATTAATACCTCCTATATGTATGAATACACCATACCTATTTATCATTTTACCACTTTCTGACAATTTTTACAATAGTTTTATGTAAATAAGCTTTAAATTTCATATGAATTTAATATTTTTGTAATATTATTTATACTTTTTTTTGCCATTTTTTCATATCTTAATTTTTTGTCTTTTATTTTTTCTTCTAGTTCTGGTAGTATTCCGAAATTTGCATTCATTGGTTGGAAGTTTTTGTTAGGTGCTGATATATAGTTTGCAAGCGCACCTATTACTGTCTCTTTAGAAAACATTATTTTTTTCTTTTCTCCCACTTCACACCTCTCACTTCTCACTTCCAAAGCTGCATTTATTCCTGCTACCATTCCTGATGCTATTGATTCTACATACCCTTCTACTCCTGTTATTTGCCCTGCAAAGTATATATTTGGATTTTGTTTTAGGTTATAGGTTTCATCTAATAATTCTGGCGAATTTATATATGTGTTTCTATGCATTACTCCATATTTTATAAATTCTGCATTTTTAAGTCCCGGAATCATCGAAAATACTCTTTTTTGTTCTCCAAATTTTAGGTTTGTTTGGAAACCTACCATATTATACATTGTTGCACTTTCATTGTCTTGCCTTAATTGTACTAGTGCATATGGTCTTTTTGCAAATCTTGGGTCATCAAATCCTACTGGTTTTAATGGACCATATCTTAATGTGTCTATTCCCCTTTTTGCCATTACTTCTACTGGCATACATCCTTCAAATATTTCACTTTTTTCAAATTCGTGCAGTGTTACTACTTCTGCATTTATTAGTTCATTAAAAAAAACTTCATATTCTTCTTTATTCATAGGAAGATTTATATAGCTTTGTTTCTCGCTTTCTAGTCTTTTTTTCCATTCTTCTACTGTTTCTTCTTTTTTCTTTTCTTGTGAGTATCTGTCTCCATAAAAAGCTGTAGAAAAGTCTATGCTTTCTTTACTTACTATTGGTGCTGCTGCATCATAAAAATATAGTTTGTTTTCTCCTGTTAATTTTAAGATATTTTCAGATAATTTTTCTGAAGTTAATGGTCCAGTTGCTATTATCACAATTCCATCTTTTGATATTTCTTCTATGTTTGTTACCTCTTCATTGTAAATTACTATAAGAGGATTATTTTTTATTTGGTTTGTTACTTTTTTAGAAAATTCTTCCCTGTCCACTGCTAAAGCTTGTCCTGCTGGGACTGCAGTTTCATCTGCACATTTTATAAGAAGTGAATCTAGCATTCTTAATTCCTCTTTTAAAAGTCCACAAGCATTTGTAAATAAGTTTGATTTAAATGAATTACTGCATACTATTTCTGCTAAGTTTTCATTTGAGTGTGCTGGTGAAAATTTTTGTGGCTTCATTTCATATAATTTTACTTTTATTCCTCTTTTTGCAATTTGATAAGCTGCTTCACATCCTGCTAGCCCTCCTCCTATTATTGTTATATAATCTTTCATGATTTTCTCCTTTGCTTTAATATATATATTTTGAAGATTAAAGTCAAGCATATATTAAGATAAATTGTAATTTGTAGGATTGTTTTTTAAATTGATAAAGACATCCGCCAAATCTCGTCGGGGTTTGATTTTTCTTTTTTCAGGCTCCTCTAAGTAAT
>JBJFFF010000096.1:0-11833 GCA_051891455.1 Clostridia bacterium
GTTTTTACTTCTAAATTGTTTATATCTGTTTTTTCTTGTTCTGCTTCTTTGTATGTTGGTACTATTTTCCTCATTGTTTGTTTTATTTTACTTATTTCTACGTTTTCATCTGTAACAAGATCTTGTAATATTTCTATTTTATTTTCTAATTCTTCGTTTGTTATGTTTGATGGTTTTCCTATAAATATTTTATTATGTTCAGTTTGTGTTAGTCCTTCTTCTTTCATTAAAAGTTCTTCATATAGTTTTTCCCCAGGTCTTAATCCTGTTATTTTTATTGGTATATCTACATTTGGTTCTAGTCCAGTTAATTTTATAAGTGATACCGCTAAGTCATATATTTTTACAGGTTCTCCCATATCTAATACAAATATTTCTCCACCCTTTGCATAACTCATTGCTTGTAAAACTAGCCCTACCGCTTCTGGTATTGTCATAAAAAATCTTGTTATTTCTTTGTGTGTAACTGTTACTGGCCCACCAGCAGCTATTTGTTTTTTAAATAATGGAACTACTGAGCCATTACTTCCAAGCACATTTCCAAATCTTACAGCGGCATAGTCAGTTTTGCTTACTTTGTTTTTGGCTTGTACTATCATTTCACACATTCTTTTTGATGCACCCATTATATTGGTTGGGTTTACTGCTTTATCTGTTGATATTAATATGAATTTTTTTACATTATACTTATCTGCACAGTTTACTGTATTGTATGTTCCAAATATATTGTTTTTTATTGCCTCTAGTGGGCTTCCTTCCATTAATGGCACATGTTTATGTGCTGCTGCATGGAATACTAAATATGGTGTGTATTTCTCAAATACACCTTCTAATCTTTTTTTGTCTCTAACACTTCCCACAATAGGAACTATTTCAACATCTTTATTGTCTGGATTTGATTTTAATTCTATTTCAATATTGTATAAATTGTTTTCGTATATATCAAGAATTATTAGTTTACTTGGCTTGTATTTTACAATTTGCCTACATAATTCTGAACCAATAGAGCCTCCTCCACCTGTTACTAGAATTGGCTTGTCCTTTATTATTTCTCCTATGTTTTCATTATCTAATACTATAGGATCTCTACCTAAAATATCCTCTATTTCTACATCTCTTAAGTTTTGCATTACATTTTTATTTTTTATTAAATCTGCTGTTCCTGGTAGCATTCTAAGTTTTGCCCCAGTTTCTTGGCATATCTGTAATATTTCTTTTTTATCTTGATTGCTTATATTTGCAATTGAGAAAAATATTACATCTACTTTATTTGCTTTGCATATTTCTACAATTTTATATCTATCTCCTAATACCTTTACACCAGATATTAAATAGTGGAATTTACCCTCATTATCATCAATAAGTCCAACAATATTATATGTATTTCTCATTGTTGTTTTTAAGGTTTTTATTATATCTCTTGCAGCTTCTCCTGCACCTATTATAAGTAGATTTTTTCTATTTTCTTGAGAAATATTGGCTGTGCTATCAGTTCCAAATGTTAATATAAATCTTATTATTACTCTATATGCAACTGTTCCCACAGCAACTATTATACTTGTAAATATTATTTGTTTAACAGTTACTAGCTGTAATTTAAATATAAATTTTAACACAATTACTAAGCATGCCGAAATTCCACATGCTAATATGTATTTTATATAATCTTTACCATTTTCATATCTTGTAATGTTTTTATAAAAATCGAATATTCCAAAGACTATTTGGTATACAAATAATGATACTATAATAGAATTACTTATTAATTCTAAATTTCCTGCACTAATAAATTTTTCCATGTCTAGCATTAAAAATGCTGTTATAAAATATGCTCCAAAGATTATTAATATATCTATTAAAAACAACAAGACATTTCTATACTTACGTATCTTTTTCATTTTTTCCTCCATAAATTCCTATTGTTATTTAATTATTTTTTATCTATACCCCGTTTTATTTATTATACTTTGGCTTATTTCTTTAACTGTTTCAGATACTTCATATTCTTCGTTTTCAAATAATTGTTCATGTAGCTTTCTTACATTTTCTTCTAATGTTACAGGTGCTGCATACCATGCTGCTCCGTTGTATCCTCTAACCTCATATGGCCATCCAAAACTATCTGTTACATTATACCCAGCTATTTTTGATGCATATGATAGTATTTCTGTTTGAGTTATATTTGTTGTAACTTCTGGTAAAAGTTCATCTATTAAAGAATTTAACTGTGTTAATGATAATTTTTTTGCTTTTTCAAATACCTCGATTAATACTGTTCTCATTCTTTCTGTTCTAACATAGTCACTATCTATTTTTCTTATTCTTCCATATGCTAGTGCCTGTGTGCCTGTTAAGTTATATGTACCTGCCCCACTTATTCCTGGAATTTGGCTTGCTTCTGCAGATGTTACTGTTATTTCTACACCACCCATTGCGTCTACAATATTTATAACAGAATCAAAGTCTATTGTTACATATTTTGTTATATCTAAATCTAAATTTGTATTTAATGTGCTAAGCGCTAGAGGTGCTTTTCCAAAAGCATATGCATGTGTTACTTTGTCTAATCCATGTCCATCTATATTAAGGTAAGTGTCTCTATATACTGATGCTATTTTTACCTCTTTTGTATCATTATTTATGCTTATTATCATTATGCAATCGCTTCTACTGTTTGTAAAAGTTGCATCTTGTGCATCTAAGCCTAAAAGTGCTATGTTGGTATAACCTGTTAGTACTTCTTCTACTCCTTCATTTATTTCTATATCATTTGCTGTTACATTTTCATAATTAATTTTATTTAATTTTGTCTTTACAAACACTACTGCTGTAGCAACACAGGCTATAATTATAATTAATAAAAATATTCCTAAAAGCTTAAAAAACTTTTTCATCTTTTTCCCTTCTCTTACGTAATCTCAAAATTAAATTTATTATATTACATAGCTTTCTATTTTTCAACAATTTTTTTGGTTTTTTTGTATTAATTTTTATTATCCAGAAGGTAAATAAAATTTGTATAGAATTTGTAGGGGTCGCCGTCCTCAGCGACCCGAAAATAATAAAAAATATGCAAAATATACGGGTCGCCCAAGAGTGCGACCCCTACAGTATTTTATACAATTTTAATTAGGTCTACTGAACATTAGCACTTTTTTTGGATAATTTCAAAAAAAAGTTGACTTTTTGAATTGTTTTTCGTATAATAATTATAGAAGACAAACGACCACAAAGTGTGGCGTGTCGCTAGGTAAGTATTTTTTTAGGATACATCTCTATTGACCAGACAGAGATGTGTTTTTTTTGCTGTCTAATTTTCTTATTATAACAACAAGTGCTACAAATAAGGCAATAGCGACAACAGTTACCATTGCAAGTTCAAAAATTAGTATGTATATATAAAGTAAATAAACTTGTTCTAATAACATATGCACCGCCTCCTTTCATCAGGAAAGCGACACATCACACTCTGTTTTGTTCATCTTCTTGTAAAAGATTATACTTGCTTTTTTAGCAAAAATCAAGTAAACAATAAAAAAATATACAAAATATTTTTAATTTAAATAATACACATCACATGCATTTAATCTTTTCAAATATTCACAATTGCTTAAGTTTGTTGCCTCTTTTACAATTGCTAAAATATCATCATTTTCTTGACCTTCATTTATAAAAATCACAAGTCCATTTGCTGTATCTTTTCCTTCTAATATTTGATTAATATTTTCTACTGTATATTCCATGTCTTTTGCAACATAAGATTCATCTACAGTTGCAAATAACAAAATATCATCTAAAAATCTATTGCAGTTTGAGTTAAAGAAGTAAATTGTTGGAACATTTAATTCATTTCCTAATTTTTGCACTATTTCTTTTTTATCGCTAAATGCTACTTCTGGCTCAATTTTAAATATAGCAGGTGCTATTAGTACTACAACTAGCATTAATCCAACTAGTATATTTGACTCTTTTTCTCCAAGTATATTATTTAATAATTCATATAAATAATATATTACTAAAACAAATATCAAGCCACAAACTGGCATTATGTACCTAAGTTCTATCCAAGGTGAAGCTACTGCAACTAATATAAAGTAGAATAGTGTTGGAAGAATTATAAATTTTGTATACTTGTTTTTTTCGCCAACCACTTTTTTATTTTTTATTAGATTACAAATTATTGCCACAAGTATTATTCCCAGTATTATAAACATAAAATTATTAAATCCAAAGCAATGTATTTTTATTAAATATTTGATTATACTTGTTAAAAATTGTGGCACATCCATTAATTTGCTAATTACCCCTTGCCCTCTATACCCAAAGAACATGTGCTTAATTGAGTATGGGAAAATTACAAGTGATAAAATTCCAGCTATTCCCATTGCTACAGTGTACCAAATTAAGTTTTTAAAGTTCTTTTCTTTTATATATTTTATTGCAAATAATAAGTATAACATTGCTAAATAGAACAAGTAATAATAATGTGTTAGAGAACCGGCTAAAGCACTAAGTCCAATTCCAATTAATAATTTGTAGTTTAACTTTTGACTGTCTAATAGCTTCATATGTAAATATGTTGTTATGGCTATATTTAATGTAGAAAGTGCATACATTCTAATATATATTACATTTGTTAATGATGCCATTGTAATTGATGAAATAAATGCAAGTATCATTGCTTTTTCTTTTGCTTTTTCTTTATTTGCTAATATTTTTTCTAATATTAAGTACATAAATATAGTTATAAACATATATATTATAATATTTACCACTATTCCTGGCCATTTTGAATAATGGTTCTTTGAAAATCCCATAGCAATTCTTAATATTAAATAATACAAAGGTGGATGTACATCATTTTTTTGATTTACATATACTTGAGCATATTTACCCACTTCATCATCATTTACTGTTAAATAGTCTTCATAGTATTCTTTATTATGCCAAGTATCATAGAAATCTTCGTTATCTTGTATTTCTACTTTATTGTAGCTTGCAAGTCCCAATGAATATGCTTCATCCATATGAATATAAGATTTATTCACTCCTGCTATTACAAATATTATTGTTTGTACTATTAAGATTAATGTTATTAATAAAATTTCTCTTTTTTTATTCATATATAATCACCTATTCTATTAAAAATCAGAACCATATATATAATATATGGTTCTGATTTTTACATTTATAATGGGCACCTGTGGGCAGGTGCCCCTACAGTTTTGCGAATTTAAAATATTATATATTTATGGTTGATAACATATATTATTTCACTAATTCCATTGTTTCTTTTGCTATTTCTAATTCTTCGTTTGTTGGAATTACATACATTGGAATTTTAGAATCTGGCAAACTTATTATTCCTTCATAGCATTCATCTGCTAAATTTGTTCTGTCTAGTTTTATACCAAATTCTTCTAATCCTTCAACAGTTTTTGCAACTGCATCTAAGTTATGTTCTCCAATTCCACCTTCAAATATAATTGCATCTACATGTCCTAATACTGCCATATATGCTCCTATATATTTTCTAACTCTATATGAGAACATTTCTAATGCAAGTTCTGCTCTTTTATCTCCTTTATCTCTTAATCCTTTTAAATCTCTCATATCTCCTGTTGTTCCAGATACTCCAAGCATTCCTGATTTTTTATTTAAGATATTTAACATTTCGTCTATACTTAAGTTTTCTTTTTTCATTACAAATTGTAAAACAGCTGGGTCTACATCTCCAGATCTTGTTCCCATAACTAATCCTTCAAGTGGTGTTAATCCCATTGATGTATCTACACATTTGCCTTTTTCTATTGCTGCTAAGCTTGCTCCATTTCCTAAATGGCAAGAAATAATGTTTATTTCTTCTGGTTTTTTACCTAGTTTTTCTGCTGCAGCTTTTGTTATAAATTGATGTGATATACCATGTGCTCCATATCTTTTTATTCCATATTTTTCATAATATTCATATGGTATTGCATATATTGCTGCTTTTTCTGGTATTGTTCTATGGAATGATGTATCAAATACTAATACTTCTGGCACATTTGGCATTAAGCTCATACAAGCATTAATTCCTTGTAAGTGTGCTGGGTTATGTAGTGGTGCATATTCTATGCATCTATTAAATTCTTCTAGAACTTCTGGTGTAATTACTACTGATTTTGTAAAAGTTGGTCCTCCATTTACTATTCTATGACCTATAGCATCAATTTCGCTTGTATCTTTTATTGCTCCTATTTCTGCATCTGTTAAAAATGCAAGCACTGCTTCAAATGCTACTGTATGGTTTGGTAATTCTAATTCCTTTACATGTTTTTTTCCATTTCTTTTGTACTCAACAAAAGGCATTTCCATACCTTTTACACCGATTCTGTCGCATTTTCCTGATGCTAATACTTCATCATTATCCATGTTTATTAATTGGTATTTTAATGATGAACTTCCACAGTTTACTACTAAAATTTTCATATTTAGTCAATCCTCCTAAATTTGGTTTAATTTTTCCTAGAGCTTTATTTTATATTATATTTTGCCATAATGCAAGAGGTTAGGATAAATTTTCTGGCATTGCCCATTTATTAATATATACTGCATATGCTAGATATCCTATTGGTACAAGTAAAGTTAATAATTGTATATATGCCACTACAGAGGATGGCACAAAGTTTATTATAAAGTATCCTAAAACAGAGATTGTGTGTGCATATAGCCCCATACTGTATATTTCTTCAAATTTTACTTTTACTTTTTTTATTTTACAAAATACAAATATAACTCCGGAAATTATAAAATTATAAGCAAATATTACAATAGAAGTTCCTATTATGCTTCCTATAAAGTACCCAAAGAAGTAGTAACTATATGAAATATTACTCAATAAACTTACAAAATATTCTTTTCCTATTGTAGTTTGTTCCTCTTCAGTATTTTGTTTTATAATTTCACTATAGTCATATGTAGCAACATTTCCTTGTGAATTTATTGTTACATATTTATTTGCTGTTAATAATATTGTTGGTTCTCCTGTTTCTTTATACTCATCTATTAATGCCTCATAATCTGTAACTGTATCAATTATAAGTTGACCACCAAAATTTACTTTTACTAATTTATCATCTAATACTACTCTTTTCTCAGCTTCACTTGTAAGTGTGTTTTCTTGGTATGTAAGGTCTGGAAAGTTTTGTTCTAAATATTCTTGCAAACCATTTGCATTTTTCTTCATTTGAAGTGTAAGAATTGCTGAGTAAATAATTGAGCATATTAAAATTAAATCCATTATATAATAAGCGCTTCTTTTAAGCCCTTCTTTTAATAAATCTCCATATTTTTTTATTTTACATATCGAAAAATATATTTTTTTAAAAAAATTTATATTATTAGATTTTGTTTCCATTTATCCTCCAAATATTTTAGGGCGCATGGTCATGCGCCCCACATTATATTATTTTATACTATTCTTCTGTTGTTTCATCTACATACATTGCACAATATTCTTCATATTTTGTTTTTAAATCTTTATCAAAGAATTTTAGTTTTGCTTCTTTTCTCATTTGAATTAAAGCTTGATAATATGTTGTATCATTAATTTCTAATTCTTCTTCCTCAGCAATTAAACTTACTATTGCCATTTTATCTTCACGAGATATTTCTTCTGTTTTTTCCTTTTTATCTACACAATAAATTACATGATATCCATAAGATGTTTTTACTGGTGTTTCCGTATATTTTCCAACTTCTAATTCTTTCATTGCATTTGTATATGTTTCTTCAATATTATCAAATGCTCCAATTTCTCCTAAATCTTCTACCACTACCTTTCCAGAATAATTATCTTTATATTCTGTTGCAAGTGTATCAAAGTCTTCACCATTATTTAATCTAGTAATTATGTCATTTGCAAGTGTTAAAGCTTGGTCATCTGTCATATCATCTGAAGTTCTAACTAAAATATGTTTTGTATTTACTTTTCCAAATGCATATTCATCATAATAATTTTTAACTGCATTTTCTTCTAATTTTGTTTCTAGA
The DNA here is from genome assembly GCA_051891455.1 of Clostridia bacterium. Taxonomy (GTDB): domain Bacteria; phylum Bacillota; class Clostridia; order TANB77; family CAG-508; genus UMGS1933. Next base: position 8,032 of record JBJFFF010000096.1, read on the forward strand.
TAATCATAAAAATATATTGTTCTTTTGTAGTCTACTTCTAAATATTCTAAGAATTCATCATAATCTGCAAATCCATAATATTCAAAAAACTCTTCTTGTGTATAACCATAATCTTCAAATTGCTTAATATTGTCATCTGCTTGTTTTTTTAAATCATTTGATTCGTCTTCACTTAATTTATATTTTTTATTTAATATTTTTGCATCTACATCTTCTAGGACTAAGTTTATTGAATAATAGTCTTTCATTTTATTATATAAGCTTCCTGTTGTTATTACTTTTCCATTAACTATTGCTGCAAATCCTCCTTTTACGAAGAACATTATTATAAGTCCTAACAATAAACCTACTACTAAGCTGATAATAATTTCTTTTTTTAATAATTTTTTAAAAACATTTTCCTCTTTGATTTCTTCTTTTTTTTCCTCCATTTTCAAATTCCTTTCTAAAATAAATTTGGGTTATATATAATTTATAATTATTAAAAGAAGATTAAAAAACTACCCTAACACTCGTTTTTTTATTGATTTTTAAAGTTTCATTTCTATACACTCATGTGTTTTTAGGCTTTGCTTTACATCCAAAATTCTTTGGTTTGATGAACCTCTAAATTTTAACGTAGGGTCTTTTAGGTCTTGTTTAAATCTTCCGTCTACTAATACATCTATTTCATTTAAACAATCCATTGTATCTGGGTCATCTCTTTTTACTAATTCATCTAATGTATAACCCGAATAGCACCATACATTAAAGTCTTTTTTTACTTTTTTTACATCTTTTATAAAATTACAAACTTCTTTTATATTCTCCCTACATAAAGGTTCGCCACCACTTATGGTAATTCCTTTTAAAATTGAATTATTTTTTATTTTTTCTAAAATTTCTTCTTCATTAAATTTTTTACCAAAATTAAAATCTTGTGCTTCTTTATTGTGGCACCCTGGGCAGTGGTGTGGGCAACCACTTACAAAAAGTACTGCCCTCCAGCCAAGTCCATTTGATATACTTTCATCATAAAATCCTGCTACATTCATTTTTATTCATCTCTTTTTACATATTATTTTCGTCATGTGTTACCCTATCGTGTAACTCTGCTAATTTTCCTTTATTCCATCTTGATGTTGTTCCAACTAGATATCCTGTTATTCTTTGGATTGTATCTATATTTTCACTATGGCAAACTGGGCATTCTTTTAAGTCAGCATCTGCATTTTCAAATCCACAATCTAAGCATCTGCTTCTTGTATGGTTAATTGAACCATAGCCCATATTATATTTATCCATCAAATCTACTACTGCTTCTACAGATTCTGGATTATGTGTTGCATCTCCATCTAATTCTATGTAGAATATATGTCCTCCTAATGTTAATGCATGGTATGGTGCTTCTATTTTTGCCTTATGCTCTGCTGTACATTTATACCATACTGGAGCATGGTTACTATTTGTGTAATATTCTTTATCTGTAACTCCAAGTATTGTTCCAAAATCTCTTTTATCCATTCTAGTGAATTTTCCAGATAATCCTTCTGCTGGTGTTGCAAGTAAAGAGTAATTTAAGTCATATCTTTCAGCATATCTATCACAAGCTTCTTTCATTCTTGTAACTATTTCTATTCCTAGTTTTTGAGATTTTTCAGATTCTGCATGATGTTTTCCAGTTAATACTGTTAAACATTCTGCTAAACCTATAAATCCTATTCCTAGTGTTCCGTGTTTTAGAACTTCTTCTACTCTGTCTGTTGGTTTTAAGTTTTCACTATCTTGCCATAATCCAGACATCAATAGTGGGAATTGTTTTGCAACTGCTGTACATTGGAATTTATATCTATCATATAATTGTCTTGCAGCAACGTCTGTATATTGTTCTAGTTTGTTTAAGAATATTTTTTTTACTTCTTTGTTATATTTTTCTGTCATAAATTCTTCGCTACCTTTTCCAAGGTCAAAGTTTATTCTTAAATTACTTTGTGCTTCTTTTGCAGATTCTATTGCTATTCTTACTAAATTTACTGTTGTAAATGATAAGTTTCCTCTTCCAACAGATGTATCTTCTCCATGTCTATTTGTAAATACTCTTGTTCTGCATCCCATTGTAGCTACTTCATAATAATATCTGTTTGGATCTTCTGCATTCCACTTTGGATGTGTATTAAATGTTGCATCTAGATTTAAGAAATTTGGGAAAAATCTTTTTGCTGTTACTCTACATGCAAGTTTATACAAGTCATAGTTTTTATCTTCTGGTAAATAGTTAACTCCTCTTTTCTTCTTCCAAATTTGTATTGGGAAAATAGGTGTTTCTCCATTTCCAACTCCTCTTTCAGTAGATAGTAACATTTCTCTAATTATACATCTACCTTCTGCAGAAGTATCTGTTCCATAGTTTATTGAACTAAATACAACTTGGTTTCCACCTCTTGAGTGTATTGTGTTCATATTGTGTATAAAAGCTTCCATTGCTTGGTGAACTCTGTTTACAGTATTATTTATTGCAAGTTGAATATATTTTTCATCACCTTTTAAATCTTTTGTTTCTTCCTTTATATAATCCTTTACTTCATAATCATATAGTTTTGATAAATCCATATCTAAAGCTTCTTCAAGCTTTTTAATTTCTTCTACAAATGTTGTTTTTACATATGGTGCTAAATAGAAGTCAAATGCTGGTATTGCTTGTCCACCATGCATTTCGTTTTGTACTGTTTCCAAAGAGATACATGCTATAATACTTGCTGTTTCTATTCTTTTTGCAGGTCTTGAACTTCCATGTCCAGCTCTAAATCCATTTTTTAATATTTTATCTAGAGGATGTTGAATACATGTTAAGCTTTTTGTTGGATAATAATCTTTATCATGAACATGAATATATCCTCCATTTACAGCATTTCTTGCTTCTGTTGATAGTAAAAAGTCATCAACAAATGGTTTTGTTGTTTCACTTGCAAATTTCATCATCATTCCTGCTGGTGTATCTGCATTCATGTTTGCATTTTCACGTGTTACATCATTAGATTTTGTTTCTATAATTTCTAGGAACATATCTTTTGTTTTTGATTTTCTTGCTACATCTCTATTGTATCTATATGTAATATATTCTTGTGCAACTTCTTTTCTTGATGAGCCCATTAATTTTTTCTCTACTAAATCTTGAATTTCATAAACAGATACTTGTACTTTATCTTTTAATTGGTTTTTTACACTATCTGTTATTTTTGTAGCTAAATCTATATCTACGCCTCCTGTTGTGTGTGACATAGCTAATGTTATAGCCTTAATAATCCTTTCTTCGTTAAATTCTGTTACTCTTCCGTCTCTTTTAATAACTTGCATTTTTAAATCCCCCTTATTGTTTCTTTTTTTATATTATTTCATTAGTTTTTGCCGAAAGTTTCGATTTGTAAGTTTTTCGTTTTTTGCCATTTTTGAAAAAATCATTTTTTTATAAACTTTATTTTCTTGATTATTTTTATTATTTTGTATTTTTGCCTTATTTTCTTACAGCAGTCTAACTTTCGTGCTTTTTGATTTCTTTTTGCCTTTTTGGTTTTTTGAACTTTTTTTAGGTTTTCTTTGAAATCGAATTTATTTTATACGAAGATTTTTATATTGTCAATACAAAAGTTAAAAATGTAATATTACATTTTTGTTACAAAAAAATAATGTCTAATTTTGAGAGATTTTAAGTGAGCAAAAACGGTGTAGCTATAAACTACACCGTTTTTGCTCCTTAAAAATAGTACATTTCATCATATTTTTTCTAATTTAGGCTAAAATACGATAAGATCGTATAATCGCCTTG
>JBJFFF010000097.1:0-2186 GCA_051891455.1 Clostridia bacterium
TCTTCTTCTGGTGTAATATTAAGGCTTTTTCTTACTTCTCCCCAAGTCAAATCTTTTTCAGCCATCATCATCACTCCTTTTTTTATAGTCTGCTAAATTCTTTTTGGCTTTTTCTATTTCTTTCAAAGGTGTTTTTTGCGTCTGTTTCATAAACTGGTGTAAAAGTATAAACTTATTATTATCCCAATATGCAAATAAAATTCTGTCTCTTAAAGGGCGTAATTCCCAAATATCTCCATTAATATGTTTTATATATGGCTCTCCTAAGTTTAGTCCCTTTTCTGATAATAAGTCTATGTAACTTGTTATTTTTGTAAATTTTATTTTGCAATCTTTACTGTTATTTCTTTTAGATGATAATAATTTTATATATTCTTCTATCTCGCTATAACCATTTTTGTTTTTATAAAATATAATTTTGTACATTTTATTGCCACCTTTGTACTACAATTATGATAACATTTTTGTTATCATTTGTCAATATATTGGATTTTTATTTTTGTGAATTTATTGGCGAATCGCCATAAGATATAAATTAAAGATATTTTTATAAATAAAAATTTATATTATAATACCATAATTGTTAATGTTTGTAAATATGTAATTAGAAATGCAAATTGTAATTTGGGAAATGAAAATTGTTGCAAAATTTGTAGGGGCAAGGTTCCACCCTTGCCCGCAAAATGAAATTTTACAATATTTATCGGGTCGGGGTGGAACCCGACCCCTACGCATTTAAAAATAAATTCATCCCTACAAATTATTATTTGTCAAACGTTTTTACCCTATTATAAATTGTAAAATTATCAAAAGTATTGCTCCGGGTATTCCTAAAATTCCTACTACAAGTGATGTTATTATATTTAAGCCTATGTGAAAACCAAAGTTTGCACCTACTAAGTTTATTATGTATATTATTGCTCCACCTATAATCGTGTTAAGCACTAATTTTAATATTTTCTTTATTGGAAATAAAAATATTTTTCCTATTATCAAAATTGCTAATGCACATCCTATTACTATTAATATACTTGTTAATTCCATAAAATCTCTCCTTTAAAAAAACCTGTCCTTTATATTTGTATGTTTGTTTACAATAATTATTACTTTAAATTGCTTCTTTTTCTTGCATTTTTATTTTTAGTTCATTTACCATATCCAATTCATATCCTTGTTCTTTTGCTTGTTTTATTAAGTAACTAAGTTTTGCTTTGTTTGCTTTTATTTGATATGAATAATAATCTATAAGCTCCGCTTCTGCTATATCAAAGTTTTTGCTTGCGTTTTCTAATTCTCTTTTTGTTTTTATTACACTTTTTATTAATTCTAAATCAATCTTTTCCATAAATTATTCACTCCTTAATTTTTAGTAGTATATTCCATTTTTGAATAATTTATGTAATTTTAATTATATAATTTTTCTACACCCTCAAGTCCCAAATATTTTTTACATTCATTTAGGAAGAATTTATCTGTTTGCCCTGCAATATAGTCTATAACTGCTCTTTTTATATTAAAATCTGGATTTTCAGACATTTTTCTTATAAATTCATATAAGTTTTTCTCAGAAAAGTCTTCTCCTTCAGTAGTCTTGTATTCCCCTTGTTGTAATTTTTCTAAGTATTTATTGTATAAAGGTTTAAATAGTTTATCAATTTTTTCGTAATTCTTATTTGCCATGTCTGATTCATAAATAGTTTTATAGTTCCAGTCTTTTAAATTCATTAATGCCTCAAATACTTCATCTGAAAACATTAAATATGGTTTATCATAACTATTTATAATTACATCTTTTATTAATGTATCTACAATACTAGAGTTTGTATTTCCAATTATTTTAGTTACTTCTTGAGGAATATCGTTTCTTGTTATTACTCCTACCTTTATTGCGTCTTCTATATCTCTGCCAATATACGCAAGTATATCTGATAATCTTACTACACATCCTTCTAGTGTCATTGGTCTTATTTGCTTACTATAATTATCTATTTCAAAAGTTTTTTGTAAATTTTCTTCAAATTCTTCTTTAGTTTTATTTGGATTATATGTGTATTTGTTTATTAAGATTTCTCCGTTATGTGCTAAAATTCCATCTAGAGTTTGAAGGCTTATATTCAGCCCCTCCATTGTTTGTAGCTCTCTTACACTTTGTGCATTATGGCAAAAAGCTCCTATATTTTCTTCTT
>JBJFFF010000098.1:0-2185 GCA_051891455.1 Clostridia bacterium
TAGAGGGAAAATTCAACACGCTAGTAACATTAAAAAATGGTAAATTAGACTGTGTACCATTAGAAGATGTTATAGGAAATAATAAAGAAATAGGTGCAAAATCTGGGGGAACAGAAAGTACATCAATAAAAAGAGTACAAATGGATGACGATTTAATAAAAGTTGCAAGAAACCTAGAAATCAATTTGGGTGATTAACCCCGATGAGATTTGGCAGACTATATAGCGACAGAGGTGATAGAATGATAAATTTTAAAAAAGAAATAGCAAAATTAATTGAAGAAGTAACAAACATAAACTGGGAAGAACTAGCAAATTACTTAGAAGTCCCACCAGAAACAAAAATGGGAGACTATGCATTCCCATGTTTCAAACTAGCAAAAACACTAAAAAAAGCACCACCGCTAATTGCAACAGAAATTAAAGAAAACATAAAAACAGAAAACACTGTAATAGAAAAAATAGAAGTAGTTGGTGGATATTTAAATATATTTATTAATAAAAAACTATTAGTAGAAAATGTACTAAAAGAAATAGATGAAAAAAAAGATAAATATGGATATAGCAAAATAGGAGAAGGTAAAACAGCAGTTATAGAATACTCATCTCCAAATGTTGCAAAACCATTTCATATAGGCCATTTACGTACAACTGTAATAGGTGGAGCACTATATAAAATATATAATGCACTAGGATACAATACTGTTGGCATAAACTATTTGGGAGACTGGGGACTTCAATTTGGAAAAGTAATGGCTGGACTAGAACTTTGGAAAGATGAATACGATTTAGAAAATGATAGTATAAACAGTTTATTAAAAATATATGTAAGATTTAGTGAAGAAGAAAAACAAAACACAGAGCTTACAGATATGGCAAGAACATGGTTTAAAAAGCTAGAAGATGGAGACGAATATACAACAAAAACTTGGGAATGGATAAGAAAAGTAAGTATAGAAAATTATAATAAAACATATAAGTTATTAAATTCTAAATTTGATTCTTATAATGGGGAAGCATATTATAATGACAAAATGGATGCTGTTGTTAAAGAACTAGAAGAAAAAGGACTATTAAAGGAAAGTCAAGGGGCAAAAGTTGTAGATTTGGAAGAAGACAATATGCCACCATGTATAATAATAACATCAGCAGGAACTACAATTTATGCAACACGTGATATTACTGCATTTATAGATAGGATAAATACATATAATTTTGATAAAATGGTTTATGTAGTAGGAGCAGAACAAAAACTACATTTTGAACAATTCTTTAAAGTACTAGAAAAAATGGGATATGAAGAATATGTAAAAAGAGCAGTACATGTACCATTTGGGTTAGTAGTAGATAAAAATGGAGAAAAAATAGGAAGCAGAAAAGGAAATTCAGTATTCCTAGAAGATATACTAAACGAATCTATAAATAAATCTAAAAAAATAATAGAAGAGAAAAATCCTAACTTAGAAAACAAAGATGATGTTGCAAGAAAAGTAGGAGTTGGAGCAATAATATTTAATGATTTATATAATAGTAGAATAAAAGATGAAATATTCGACTGGGATACTATTTTAAACTTCCAAGGGGAAACAGGACCTTATATGCAATACATTTATGTAAGAACCAAAAGCCTAATGGAAAAAGCAAACTATGTACCAGATATAAATAAGGTAAATTTTGAATTATTACAAGAAGATGAAGTAATAGATATGGCTAAATTATTATATGACTTTTCAAATACAATAATACTTGCAGCAGAAAAAAATGAGCCATCAATTATAGCAAGATATTTAATAAATTTAGCACAAAAATTTAGTACATTTTATAATAACAATAAGATTATAAATGAAAATAAAGAATTACAAGAAGCTAGACTTTATTTAACATATGCATGTGGAAATGTGCTTAAAATAGGTGCTGGCTTACTTGGAATGGAAATGCCTGATAAAATGTAACAAAATAAATTATTTTAAATTAGTATTAAGGAAGTGTGAAGTGAGAAGTGTGAGGTGCGAATTTTAGAATTATACTTCGAAGAAGTTCCTTTAAAATCTCACTTCCCACAGCCAACTTCACACCTCTATTAATAAAGATTTATAACAAAAAATAGGAGGTTTTTATATGAAAGCCATTGAATTAAAGAATCCACTAGTAGAACACAAACTAGCAATTTTAAGAGACAAAAAAAC
>JBJFFF010000099.1:0-2183 GCA_051891455.1 Clostridia bacterium
TTTAGAATGTGCTTTATTAAATCAAATTACATATTTTACTGGAACATATCCTGTATATAATAGTGTTTTATTTAGTAACGATATATTTAAAAACACTTTTATAGCAAAATTTAACAAAAAATTATATTCTTTTGTTATAAAAAAATTAGATTCTTTATTAAATTTAGAGAACGAACTCAATTCTTATATTGAGGAGTTAAGTTATGCCTCTAATGAAAAAACTATTAACAATTTGAATAAGATTATTAATTATAAAAAACATAAAATAACCAATTTATTTTTTCAAACTCAAAATTATATTATGAAATCTTGTTTTAACTGTGAATTTAATAAAACAAGGACATTAGAAGATATACATGAATTTAAAAACCAATTATATAATTTTAAAAATGTTATTGGTTTTAATAGCAATTATTCTTTTTATAATGATTTTTATTGTTCAATGATGAATGCTGTAGAAACTAAAAAAGATTATATAAAAGAATATGGCTCAATCTCCTTACCTTCACAAGAAAGTACTGCTTTAATGATTATAGATTCAAAGAAAAATAAGCTAGCTTTTGTAAAAACTTTCTTTAGAAAACTTAAAGAATTAGTTAAGTCTGAGGTTAGCAAAGATTATATAAATGAGTAACAAAAAATCACCTTATTTTATTAAGGTGATTTTTATTTTTAAGAAATTAAGCTAATTCAACAACTGCTCCAGCTGCTTCAAATTTTGCTTTCATATCTTCAGCTTCTTCTTTAGAAACTCCTTCTTTAACTGTTTTAGGTGCTCCATCAACTAAATCTTTAGCTTCTTTTAATCCTAAACCTGTTATATCTCTAACAACTTTGATAACTTGGATTTTGTTTGCTCCAGCTTCTTTTAAAACAACATTGAAAGATGTTTTTTCTTCAGCTGCTGCTCCTGCTGCTGCTCCACCAGCTACTGGTGCTGCAACTGCTGCTGCAGATACTCCATATTTTTCTTCTATTCCTTTTACTAATTCTGATAATTCGATAACTGTTAAGCTATCTATTTCTTCTAACATTTTATCTGTTTTTTCACTCATTTTTAATTCTCTCCTTTTATTTTTGAATTTTCTAGTGTTGGTCACTACCCTATTATGCGTTTTCGCGTTGAGCTCTAACTTGATCCAATGCAACTGCAAGTTTTGTAACATTGCCAAGTAATGCACCAGCAAGTTGTGCAATAAGTGTTTCTCTTGATGGTAATTTTGCTAATGTAATTATTTCTTCTGTTGAAACTACTTTACCTTCAATTATTCCACCTTTAATTTTATAATTTTCATTGTCTTTAGCATATTCATAAATTATTTTAGATGCTTCTAAATAATCATCATATCCTAAAACAACTGCTGTTGGTCCTTCTAGTAAATTATCTAGACCTTCAAAACCACATTTATCTAATGCTCTTCTTGTAATGTTGTTTTTTATTACTTTATATTCTGTGTTTGCTCCTCTTAATTTTGCTCTAATTCCAGTAACATCTTCAACATTAATACCTCTGTAGTCTGTTAAAAGTACAACTTTAGCTTTATTTATTTTTTCTGCTAATTCGTCTACTTCTTTAATCTTTTGGTTTAAAATTGTTTCACTTGCCACTTTGTTCACCTCCCCCAATAGTATTAAATGTTATATCCGCCGCATCTCGTCGTGGTTTGATTTTTCTTTTTTCAGGCTCCTCTAAGTAATCCCTACTCAGATTCTCCTAAAAAAAGAAAAATGAAACCCCTGCGTGCGGCTATTTTATCAACAAAAATTAAAATTTCTATTGAAAAAAACTCCTGTTAGCCTACACGAGGCATAACAAGAGTTTATTTTTCTCTTTATTCTACCTCGGTAGGGCTTATAAAATTGCCTACTGTCTTTGGCTAGTATTTAATTATTATCCAATATATAAGCTTGGTCCCATACTTGTTGATATTGCTATACTTTTTATATATTGACCTTTAGCTGCTGCTGGTTTTGCTTTTATTATAGCATCCATAATAGTTTCATAGTTTTCTAGTAATTTGTCTGCTCCAAAAGAAACTTTTCCAAATCCTAAGTGAATTATATTAGTTTTATCTAATCTATATTCAACTTTACCAGATTTAATTTCATTTATTGCTTTTGTAACATCCATAGTTACTGTTCCTGATTTAGGGTTTGGCATTAATCCTTTTGGTCCTAATACT
>JBJFFF010000100.1:0-11453 GCA_051891455.1 Clostridia bacterium
ATGAAACCGGAAACGTCTTATGCAACAATAGAAGAAGCAGTACGAACTAAAATGAGATTAGCTAATAGTGAAAATAAATATAAATTTATAGCACAAACTCCTGAAGGAAAAATAGCAAAATTTGCAGATGTTATTGCATACCTATCTTCAGATATGCAAGACGGCTTTAGACTTGGAATATTAAAAGATTTTAGTGATGATTATTTAGCATTATTTGGAGAAATGCTTTCACCAGAATACCCAGTAACTGAAGAAGATAAAATTGAGTGCGGAAGAAGAATTATTGAACAGATGAAAGAACAAAATTTAAGAGAAAAAAGAGAAGCAATAGATTTTATGAGTAGACAAGATGAAGATATGCAGCATGCATTAAAAACTATACTTAAGAAAATACAACAATCTGGATTAGATATACATAATAAAGACAATATAACAGCAATACAAGAAATATTTGAACAAGAACAAGAATTTTATAGGAACAAGAAACTAGCAAAATTCTTTAGAACAAAAGGAGCAAGCATGCCAGAAGAAGAAAGACAAAGCTTAGAAGAAAGAATTGCAAGAAAATCAGCAGAAGGAATAACACTCGATGAAATAGAAACAGCATTTGTAAGAACTCTAAATAAAGTAAATTCAGAAGCAAATAAGATAGAAGAATTTGGAACAAAAATGCTAAGAGCAAGGTCAAGTGTAGTTTACGAAGTAACAAGTAAGATGAAAGAATATTTTATAAATGACTTAATTAGAAATTCACAAAATCAAGACACTCCACAATTTTCTAATGCTGCATGGGATTTATTCTTTAAAGCAAAAAAATTAAACTATAGAGAATTTGTGCAATATACAAACTGGGATTACCAAACAGACGAATTGCCTCAGGCTGCTAGAGAATTAGTAGAAGAATGTGCGGAAGGTTTAGTAAAATCTGGAGCTATTAGAAATAAATTTTATGATGAAGCAGTAAGAGAACATATTACAGATGAAGAGGCTTTAGAATATATGGAAACAAAATATAGACCAGAAACTGAATATACTTCATATAGGAAAGAACGTGGAATAGGAGATTTGAAAGCATATACAAGACCTTCAAAAGATAGATTTACAGGAACCAATCAATATGCATTAATGAAATTATTACATAATGTATATTCATATGTACAAAATGAAAATGAAGTTTTTGCAATTAGATATGAAAATACTTTTAATGCAGTAAAAACAAGAGTAAGAAGAAAAGTAGAAACTGCTTTAAGTGAAACTCATGAAGTTAATGAAAAACATCTATATAGAGATATAGTGCAAGGGCAAGTAGATGGTATTAGACAAGAAATAATGGATACTTATGGAACAACAAGTTTAACTCCAGAACAAAAAGAAGAATTTATTGGTAGAAAAATTGAAGAAGAACTAGGAAAAATGGAAGAAAAAATGGCAATACAATTATCTACAGATTATTTAGCAGGGATGACAGATAAATCATTTGTAGATGTTGCATTAAAAACAGGACACCTAAATCCAGAAGTATTGGAAAATGCAGAAAGAGGAACAACTGAAAGTGAACAAGTCATACAACTAATGAATAAAATAGAAAGTGAACAAAATGCACAAAAACCAACAGTACCAACTGCTCCAACAGCACCATCAGATGCCGGAGAAGGAAGATAATTAAACACAAGGAGAAAAAACATGCTAACAGATTTAAGCAATGATAGAGTAATACATATAAAAACAGGGGAAGTACAATACTTACAGTTCAGAAAATTATTAGAATATAAAGATGTAATAAATCATGCATATAGCTTAGGTATAAATGTAAATTTTAGAACAGCAATTAATGGAAGACCTGAAGTATCAAGAGAACAATATATATTAGCAAAAAAATCTTATAAAAAAATATGTAAGGAAATTGGAAGTAAATATAGAAATATTGTAAAGCCTAGGCAATGTCACACAAATAATGTTGCAGTTGTTAAAAACAAAATAAATGTATTGGCTCCAGATTTTAACTTAAAAAAATATAAAGCAACAGATGGTTTAATAACTAATAAAAAACATATGGTATTATCTACAACCAATGCAGATTGCATACTATTTTTACTATTTGACCCAGTAAAAAAGGTAATTGCAAATGTTCATTCTGGCTGGAAGGGAACTTTAAAAAGAATAATTGTACAAGCTATAAATAAAATGATAAACGAATTTGGATGTAACCCAAAAGATATAATTTGCTGTATTTGCCCAAGTATTAGAAAATGTCATTTTGAAGTTTCACAAGATGTAAAAGATGAATTCCAAAAAGAATTTATAACTTTAGAAGGAAGCACATATGTAGACGAAAAAGGAAACAAAGCCACAATAAAATTAAATGATATCATACAAGAAAAACAAGAAAAATGGAATATAGACACAGTATTAATAAATAAAATACTTATGCAAAACATGGGACTAACTCCGGAAAACATAATAGATTCTGGAATTTGTAGCATGTGTAATCCAAATTTAATACACTCATATAGAAGCGAAAAAGAAGGATTTGGACTAGAAACAGCATTAATTGAACTAAAAAATTAAGGTGGATGCGTTTCAATTGCATGAAAAGTTTATAAAAACTAGTAAAAAATGTTAAAAAAGTATTGACAATTTCTAAAAAGGATGTATGTAAATTTTATATACATCCTTTATTTTTTGCACAAAATGTGATATAAATAAACAAAAGAAAAGGAGCAGATATGTTAAATCAATTTTCAAGAACTGAAATGTTAATAGGAAAAGAAGGATTAGAAAAGCTAAAAAAATCAAAAGTTGCAATATTTGGAATTGGAGGAGTTGGTTCATTTGTTGTAGAAGGACTAGCAAGAGCTGGAGTTGGTAATTTTATTTTAGTGGATAATGATAAAGTGGTAGAAAGTAATTTAAATAGACAAATAATAGCAACTACAAAGACTATTGGAAAATTAAAAGTAGAAATTGCCAAAGAAAGAATTTTAGAGATAAACCCAGAGGCAAATGTAGAAATTTATTCAGAGTTTTTTATGCCAGATAGTCCGGAATTTTTCGATAATACTGTAAATTATATAGTAGATGCAATAGACACAGTTACAGCTAAAATAGAATTAGTTATGAGAGCAAATAAATTAAATATTCCTATAATATCTAGCATGGGAACAGGAAATAAATTAGACCCAACAAAGTTTGAAGTTGCAGATATATATAAAACAAGTATATGCCCACTTGCAAAAGTAATGAGGAAAGAACTTAAAAAAAGAGGAATAAAAAAACTTAAAGTAATTTATTCAAAAGAAGAACCAATAAAACCAGAAGAAAATTTAGAAAATAATACTGAAACAACAAAAAAACGAGTACCAGGAAGCATATCTTTTGTGCCATCAGTAGCAGGACTAATAATTGCAGGAGAAGTGGTAAAAGACCTTGCTATTTCCAAGCATTTGTGATAAAATTTTAAACATTATAAGGAAACCAAAAGGAGTGAATTTTTTAATATGAGTGAAAACAAGAAATTTTATATAACAACACCAATTTACTATCCAAGTGGAAAATTTCATATAGGAACATCATACACAACAACACTTGCATACGCAATAAAAAAATATAGACAATTAAGAGGATATGATGCATACATGCTAACAGGCTTAGATGAACATGGTCAAAAAATCCAAGAAGTTGCTATATCTAGAGGAAAAACACCTCAAGAACATGTAGATGAAATGGCAGAAAATGCAAAAGAACTATGGGCAAAAATGAAAATAGATTATGATGATTTTATTAGAACAACAGAACCTCGTCATGAAAAAGTTGTAGAAAAAATATTTACAAAATTCATGGAAAATGGAGATATATATAAAGGAGAATATGAAGGTTGGTATTGCACTCCTTGCGAAACATACTTTACACCTACACAATTAGTAGATGGAAAATGCCCAGACTGTGATAGAGAAGTAAAGAAAATGAAAGAAGAAGCATATTTTTTCAATATGAAAAAATATCAAGATAGACTAGTAAAATTCTATGAAGAAAATCCACATTTTATAGACCCAGAATTTAGAAAAAATGAAATATTTAATAATTTTATAAAGCCAGGATTAGAAGATTTATGTGTAACTCGTACAAGCTTTGACTGGGGAATAAAAGTAAAAGGCGACGAAAAACATGTTGTATATGTTTGGTTAGATGCGCTTACAAACTATATTACAGCATTAGGATATATGTCAGAAGATGAGACAAAATTTAATAAATATTGGCCAGCAGATTTACAAATAGTTGGAAAAGATATAATAAGATTTCATGGTATATATTGGCCAATCTTCTTAATGGCATTAGATTTACCAATTCCTAAAAAGCTACTTGTACATGGTTGGATAATGATGAAAGATGGAAAAATGTCTAAATCTAAAGGAAATGTTATATATCCAGAAACATTAATAGATAGATATGGTTTAGATGCTACAAAATACTTCTTACTTAAAGAATTAAATGGAGGACAAGACGGTTTATTTACTCCAGAAGGATTTGTAGAACGATATAACTCAGAATTATGCAATGATTTAGGAAACTTACTAAATAGAACAATTGGAATGATTAACAAATATTTTGGTGGAGCAGTTCCAGAAAAACCTAAAACATTAACAGATTTAGATAAAGAATTAGAAAGCTTTATAGAAAGCCAAATAAAACTTGCTGAGGGAGAATTTGACGAATCACATGTTGCTAATGCTTTAGAAGAAATTTGGAAGATAATTGCAAGAGCTAATAAATATATAGACGAAACAATGCCTTGGGCATTATTTAAAGAAGAAAAAATAGAAGAATTAGCAGATGTAATGTATCATCTTGTAGAAACATTAAGAAAAGTTGCAATACTAATTATGCCATGTATGGAAGAAACATCTGAAAAAATGTTTAAACAATTAGGAATAGAGGATGCAAATCTAAAAACTTGGGAAAGTGCTAAAGAACATGCAAATATGAAAGACCTAAAAGTAGTAGAAAAAGGTGAACCAATATTTGTAAGATTAGATTTAGAAACTGAAACAGAATTCTTAAAAAATGAAATGAGCAAATAAAATAAAAAATAAATCCTATGAAGATAGGATTTATTTTTTGCAAAATGGTAACATTCAAAATTTAATAAAAAACAATTGCTATTTTCATAAAAATGTAATATAATCGTCACATAAATGTAATAATAATCTTAGAAAGGATGATATAAATGTTTAGCTTTGGACAAGATATAGGAATTGATTTAGGAACTGCCACTGTAATTGCATATGTTAAAGGAAAGGGAATTGTTTTAAGAGAACCTTCAGTTGTTGCTGTAAACAATGAAACTAATGAAGTATTAGCAGTAGGAGGAGAGGCTAGACGTATGCTGGGAAGAACACCAGGAAATATTGTTGCAACAAGACCTTTAAAAGATGGAGTTATTTCAAATTACACAGTTACAGAAAAAATGCTAAAACATTTTATAAATAAAATTGGTGGAAAATTTTTATTCTCACCAAGGATTATGATTTGCATACCCTCACAAGTAACAGAGGTTGAAAAAAAGGCTGTAATAGATGCAGCATCACAAGCAGGAGCAAGAAGAGTATATTTAATAGAAGAGCCAATTGCAGCAGCAATAGGTGCTGGAATAGATATTTCAAAAGCATGTGGAAACATGGTTGTAGATATTGGTGGAGGAACAGCAGATATTGCAGTAATTTCACTAGGTGGGTCTGTTGTTAGCACATCTATTAAAGTTGCAGGAGATAAATTTGATGAAGCAATTGTAAAATATATAAAAAGAAAATATAATATTATAATTGGAGAAAGAACAGCAGAAGAATTAAAAATAAATATAGGATGTGTTTATCCAAAAATTCAAGACCTTGAAATGGACATCAAAGGAAGAGATTTATCAACAGGACTTCCAAGAACAATTACAGTAAAATCAAGCGAAATGATGGAAGCTTTAGCAGAACCTGCAATGGCAATAGTTGATGCAGTGCACGCAACTTTAGAAAAAACACCACCAGAACTTGCAGCAGATATAAGTGATAGAGGAATATATATGACAGGTGGAGGAAGCTTGGTAGATGGCTTAGACAAGCTTCTACAAGAAAAAACAGGAATAAATGTAATGATTGCAGAAGATGCAATCTCTTGTGTAGCATTAGGAACAGGAAAAGCATTAGACAACTTAGACTCATTAGACGGAAAATCAAGAAAATAAAATTGACAACCAATATAAAAAGTAATATAATTCAAATGAAAGCTGAAGAAGACCTATATTTTAATATAGGTCTTAATTTAAAATACGAGAGGAGAAACAATTATGCCAGATTTTGTACACCTACACGTCCACAGTGAATTTAGTTTATTAGATGGAGCAAATAAAGTAAAAGAATTGCCAGCCAGAGCAAAAGAGCTTGGTATGGATGCAATTGCAATAACAGACCATGGGGTTATGTTTGGCGTAGTTGATTTTTATAAAGAATGTAAAAAAGTAGGAATAAAGCCTATTATAGGATGTGAGGTTTATGTGGCACCAAGAAGCAGATTTGATAAAGAACCGGGAATAGATAATAAATACTCACATCTAATTTTGCTTGCAAAAAATGAGGTCGGGTACAAAAATCTATCTCATTTAGTATCAATGGGATTTACAGATGGTTTTTATTATAAACCTAGAATAGATTTAGAAATATTAGAACAATATCATGAAGGACTAATATGTTTAAGTGCGTGTTTAGCTGGAAGTGTAAATAGAGCAATTTTAAAAGATGATATGGAGGAGGCAAAAAAGGTTGCTTTGTGGCATAAAAATTTATTTGGAGAAGACTACTATTTAGAAGTACAACCAAATGGACTTCCAGAACAAGTAAAAGCAAATCAAAAATTAATTGAATTAAGTAGAGAACTAAATATTCCTCTTGTTGCAACAAATGATGCACACTATCTAAGAAAAGAAGATGCATACAATCATGAGGTTTTACTTTGTATACAAACTGGCAAAAAGATGAGTGACCCAGATAGAATGAGAATGGGAGTAGAAGAATTCTATGTAAAATCACCAGAAGAAATGCTAGATTATTTTAAAAATATTCCGGAAGCAATTGAAAATACTGTAAAAATAGCCGAGAAATGTAACTTCGATTTTGAATTCGGAAATACAAAACTTCCAAATTATGATGTGCCACCAGAATTTAAAACACACACAGAATACTTTGAAAAACTTTGTTATGATGGAATAAAGAAAAGGTATGGAGAAAATCCATCTAAAGATGTAATGGATAGAGTGGAATATGAATTATCTGTTATAGAAAAAATGGGATATGTTGATTATTACCTTATTGTATGGGATTTCATAAATTATGCAAAATCTCAAAATATATCTGTAGGACCTGGGCGTGGATCTGGTGCTGGATCAATAGTAGCATATGCGGTAGGAATAACAGATATAGACCCAATAAAATATAATTTACTTTTTGAAAGATTTTTAAATCCGGAAAGAATAAGTATGCCAGACTTTGACGTTGACTTTTGCTATGAAAGAAGACCAGAGGTTATAGATTATGTTTGTAGAAAATATGGCAGGGACCACGTTTCTCAAATTATAACATTTGGAACAATGGCTGCAAGAATGGTAATAAGAGATGTTGGACGTGCTTTAGATGTTCCATATGCAGAAGTAGACAAGCTTGCAAAAATGATACCAAATGAATTACATATAACAATAAAAAAATCATTAGAGCAAAACAGAGAATTAGCAAACCTATATGAAAATGATGAGCAAACTAAGAAAATATTAGATATTGCAATGGGCTTAGAGGGAATGCCAAGACAGGCTTCAACACATGCGTGTGGGGTAGTTATTACAAAAGACCCAGTTATAGAGTATGTACCTTTATATGTAAATGAAGGAAATATAACAACAGAATTTATAATGACAACCCTAGAAGAATTAGGCTTGTTAAAGATGGACTTTTTAGGACTTAGAACTTTAACAGTTATAGCAGATGCAATTAAATATGTTAAAAAAACTAGAGGCATAGATGTAGAATTCGATCAAGATATGAATGATCCAAAAGTATTTAAAGAAACATGGCAAGCAGGAAATACATCTGGAGTATTCCAATTTGAAAGCCAAGGCATGAAAAACTTTATGAAGGAATTAAAACCAGATAGCTTAGAGGATATAATTGCTGGAGTATCACTTTATAGACCTGGTCCAATGGACCAAATTCCAAGATATATTCAAAACAAATTAAACCCTGAACATGTAATTTATACACATCCCGCATTAGAGCCAATTTTAAATGTAACATATGGTTGCATGGTGTACCAAGAACAAGTTATGCAAATAGTAAGAGACTTAGCAGGTTATTCATTAGGCAGAGCCGACTTAGTTCGTAGAGCCATGGGTAAGAAAAAATTAGATGTAATGGCAAAAGAAAGAGAATATTTTATACATGGGCAAACAGATGAAAATGGCAAAGTAATTATTCCTGGGTGTGTTAGAAATGGAATAGATGAAGCAAGTGCAAATAAAATATTTGACGAAATGGCAGAATTTGCAAAATATGCATTTAACAAATCTCATGCAGCTGCATATGCAGTTGTATCTTATAGAACAGCATATTTAAAAACATATTATCCTACAGAATTTATGGCAGCAACACTAAATAGTTTTTTAGGAAACTTAGATAAAGTTCCAGAATATATAGATGAATGTAGAAGAATTGGAATAAAAATATTAAATCCAAGTATAAATAAAAGCTACACAAAATTTGCAGTATATGGAAATGACATAAGATTTGGATTAGGTAGTGTTAAAAATGTTGGAATAGGTGCAGTAGACGCAATAGTTGAGGAAAGAAAGAAAAATGGAGACTATAAAAGCTTTACAGATTTTTGTGAAAGAATATCTGGAGAAGAGGTAAATAAAAAATGTATAGAAAGTTTAATAAAAGCAGGTGCTTTTGATGAATTAGGACAAACAAGAGCAACACTTATGGCTTCATTTGAAAGAATTTTAGATACAATAAATAATGCAAACAAAAAAAGTATGAAGGGTCAGGTAACATTATTTGATATTGCAACAGAAGACAAAACAATAGAAGAAAACAAATACACATTTACAACACTTCCAGAATATAGCGAAAAAGAAATATTATCAATGGAAAAAGAAATGCTAGGAATATACATATCTGGTCATCCACTTGAAAAATACAAAGACCTAATAAAACAAATTACCACTATGGATACCTTAAAAATGGCAGAATTACAAGAAATTGAAGATCCAAACTTTGATATAACAACTATGGATGGAAAACCTGTAAAATTTGCAGGAATTGTAACTTCTGTAAAAAAGAAATATACAAAAAATAATACAATTATGGCATTTGTAACAGTGGAAGATTTGTATGGTTCTTGTGAAATAATAGTATTTGATAGTTGCTATGGAAGGGCAAGTGGAATATTATTAGAAGAAAATGTAGTAATTGTAGAAGGAAGACTTAGCATAAGAGAAGATGAAGACATAAAAATTGTAGCAAATAATATACGAGAACTAACTGAAAACGAAATTACTAGAAATGAAGGCAAGGTAGAAAATACAGTTAATAGGCCAAAGATGCTTACTTTAGATATAACAAATTTAGAAGAAGAGAAAAAAGCGAAACTACGTGGAGCAATAAGATTTTTTAGTGGAGACAAAAACAACATAGCAGTACGAGTATTAGATGATGGGGAATACAAACCATGTGGAGCTATTTATTTTAATAATGAAATACAAGAACAATTTGAAGAAATTCTAGGAAAAGATAGAGTACATGCAGAATGAAAACTCCTTAGCATTCTAAAATTTTAGAATGCCAAGGAGTTTTTTAAACCTCATGGTTTCTTTTTCTTCTCCCTTTCAAGTATCAAAGTCGTTTCGACCTTGTTCTTGTCGGTGGGAATAACTTTGAATTCCTTATAGGTATATCCAATTAATCCCATCTGTGTGAGAATTTGCTGCTGTAGGCGTGCTGCTTGAGGAATATCTTTTGCCAAAAATTTGATTTCGACAGACCCCATGTAGGTTACCCTCCTTTTCTTTGATGATATGCTCCGAAGTATTTGAGGTTCAAAATACTTAACATAATTATTATATCACAAAATAAAATATTTTTCAAATAACATAGAGTAGCATAAAAAATTGAAAAGAATGTAAAAACATGCTATAATAACACATTATAGGCGAAAGCCTATATTAACCTTTTTTCACTAATTAGTGGGAAAGCTATTCCTTACTTTTAGTTTTACTGATAAATTACATCTGCCATCAATAAAGGAGGAAAAACATGGAGCAGTACATAGATATAGCAATGCAACTACCAATTGCTTTGTTCTTGGTATGGTTTATCATCACTTGTATTAACACCAAATGTCGGAAAAAGTGGCTTTATATTGCAGAAATTGTAACACTTGTTATAAATATTATTTGCGATATTTGCCTTGCAGTGTTTCCTGAAACATTGGAAACACGTTTAATCCAAATTGCTTGGGCTGCAATTTGTGGCTGGTTAGTATTTAGTGTATTAAATGATTTCTACAAATATTGCTATAAGAAACATGACTAACTGAACCATACAAAAAAGAACCTTTATACAAAACTAAAGGTTCTTTTTTGTATGTGAAAACAGAGAAGCTTATTGTTAAAAAATAAACAATGTGATAAAATATGAACGATTGAAAGGAGAAAATTATGTTAAATATAAATATAATATGTACTGGTAAAATAAAGGAAAATTATCTAAAAGATGGTATTGAAGAATACTCAAAAAGACTATCTAAATATTGTAATCTTAATATAATAGAATTACCAGACGAAAAATTGCCTAATAATTTAAATAAAACTTTAGAAGAAGGTATTAAACAAAAAGAATGCAAAAATGTTATATCTCATTTGAAAAAAGATTCTTATATTATTTGCTTAGATTTAAAAGGCAAACAATTATCATCAGAGGAGTTTTCTAAAAAAATAGAAGATATTTCTTTAAATTTAAATAGTTCAATTACCTTTATAATAGGTGGAACTTTAGGGCTAACTAAAGAAATACTAGATATTGCTAATGAAAGTATATGCTTTTCAAAAATGACATTTCCACACCAATTAATAAGAATATTTTTATTAGAACAAATATTTAGGGCATTTAAAATATCAAAAGGTGAGACCTACCACCGATAAAATATGGGGAACAAAAAAATGTAAGGGCGGACTTCCACGTCCGCCCGATGGCAAAAGGAGATGAATTATTATATGTACGGCAAAATAAAAGAAAGTAGATTATTAAATATAGAAGTATATGAAGAAGGAAATTTATTATATAAAGGAAAAGTCGAAGATGCACCAGAAGAGGTGAAAAATAAAAATTACAAATCTGTTGAAATAAAAGAAGGCTGGGTAATAT
>JBJFFF010000101.1:0-2097 GCA_051891455.1 Clostridia bacterium
CATTTTGAGCTTCTCCTTTATACATTGCTGAAATTTCTCCTCTTTCATCAACAAGCCCTACTGTTAGCCCTTTTAAAAATTCATTTCCATTACTTATATTTCTTACAATATCTCGAAGTAGTGTAGTTTTTCCTGCACCGTGGAAGCGAGACAATTAATGTATTATAAATATTGTTGGCCTCCATATTTATAATGTGGTCTAACATGTTGTTACTGCACCCTATTATTTGTTTTGCAACTCTAAAATTTAAGCTTGATATGTATTTAATATTAATAACTTTATTATTTTCTATAACACAATTTCCAGTTATACCAATTCTATGCCCACCCTTAATTGTTATGTATCCTTCACATATTTCTTTTTGATACGAGTAAATAGAATTTTCACAAATATTTTGCAAAGTTTCTAATATGTCTTTCGGTTTTACTGTGTAATTAATAATCTTTTCATTAGCATTAAATTTTAGAATAATATTTTGATTATTTCTAATTCTTATTTCTTCTAGCAGTTTTATTTCTTCTTCTGTTATATTTTCTTGTAAAATTTTGGAAATACTTCTTGAAAAAAAATTATAAATATCATAAAGCATTATATTTCTCCTTAAATAAGCATGTCCTTATTTAAATATATGCTCTATGATATTTTTTAGAACTAAATTTATTTATTATAAATTAACCCATCATTTTTTTGATGGGCTTTACTTTTTTAGCTTTTCATCATGTCGTGTACTATATCTCTTAAAGTTATTGGTGTTACTTTAAATTTTTTTAATTTCTTTAATATTGAATCAATTATAATTTGTTTATCACTTATTTTATCAACTTTCTCTTTTTCTATATTTACTTTTTTTCCTTGATATTCTTTTTTAACAATCTCTATTCCATAGGTTTCTGCATTTTCTCTTAAAAAACGGTTTTTTCTTTTTTTAGTCCTGTAATATTCTAATTCTATTCTATTTTTTATATTGTTTTCTCTTAAGTCTTGTTTATCTAAAAAAGTATTTCCACAATAGACTTTAGAACTCATTAGTTTGTTTTTCCCCTTTCTTATGTATTATGTTTTTTGAAAAAACACCCTAATATAATAATACTATTTTGGACTTTATTCAAGAATTTTTGGTCGCATTATATTACATAATTCGACA
The DNA here is from genome assembly GCA_051891455.1 of Clostridia bacterium. GTDB lineage: Bacteria > Bacillota > Clostridia > TANB77 > CAG-508 > UMGS1933. The sequence continues at coordinate 1,146 of JBJFFF010000101.1, forward strand.
GAGTACGATTATATAATTATATTGTATTTTTAAGGGCAGACTTTAGGGCCTGCCCCTACAAATAATTAAAAAATTTATATTTATGTGGCACCAATAGATTATCTAAAAATTGCCTCTCCTATATTTACCTCTTGTTCTAACAATTTTTTAGCCACATTTGAAAAGTTTGTCTCTTTATCTGTTAAATAAATTTTAAAGCCTTTTTCTTCATTATTGCTTTCTAATTTTTTGTCTTGTAGATATGCTTTTAAGTAGCTTGCAACTTTTTCTCCTGTGTTTATTATATCTACTTTTTTGTTTAATTCTTTTCTTATTAACATCTCAAATAAAGGATAATGTGTACATCCTAAGATAAGTCTATTTATTTTTTTAAAGCATTTCATATATTCTTTTATTGTATATTTTGCAACTTTATTATTAGTCCAACCTTGTTCTGCCATTGTTGCAAGTAGTGGTGTTTCCTCAGATTTTACTTCTACATCTGAGAGTTTTTCTAAAATTTTTTCTTTCCAAGCATTGCTTCTAATTGTTCCTTGAGTTGCAATTACTCCTATGGTTTCTTTAGACTTTACATTTTTTTGCAAGTAATCTACTGTGGGTTCTATTATTCCTATTATTGGAATATCAAATTCCTTTTTTAAAACATCTAAACTCTGGCTTGTTGCTGTGCCACAAGCAATTACAATTAATTTAACATTTTTTTCTATTAGATATTTTATACAGTTTCTGGAAGCTTCTATTATTGCCTCTTTAGATTTTGAACCATATGGAAATCTTTTTGTGTCTCCCAAATAAATTATTTCTTCATTTGGTAAAACACGTTTTACTTCCTTTAAAACTGTAAGTCCTCCTATACCAGAGTCAAACATTCCTATTGGTCTTACATCCATAATATCTCCTTTAATTATTTTTTAAAATAAATTATTATACTCAATGTAGGGGGCGCAGTCCT
>JBJFFF010000102.1:0-2091 GCA_051891455.1 Clostridia bacterium
AAGAATTAGAAGCACGAGAACAAGAGATTATAGTATTAAGATATTATAAACAAAAAACACAAGTAGAAGTAGCAAAAGCTTTAGGAATATCACAAGTGCAAGTCTCTAGAATAGAGAAGAAAATTTTATTAGAAATGCGCAAAAAAATTGCGATTTAAGGAGAAGAATGAAAAAAATTATAATATTAATTCTAATATTTGTACTCATATGCTTTATGCTACCCATAATATTCACAAAAAAATATACCCCACAAGAAATAACTACAGCAGTGCAAGAAGAAAAAAATGAATATGACTATAAACAATATAGTACAATAAAACTACTACACGCAGAAACAGGTGAAATAGAAGAAATAAATATAGACGAATATTTATATGGAGTTGTTGCTGCAGAAATGCCAGCAAATTTTCATGAAGAAGCACTAAAAGCTCAAGCGCTAGTTGCAAGAACATATACAATTTATAAAATCGTAAATGGAAGCAAACATGAAGGTGCAGATATATGCGATTCAGCAAGTTGTTGCCAAGCTTGGATTTCAAAAGAAGATAGATTTGCAAGATGGAATGAAGAAGAACGTGAAAGTAATTGGGAAAAAATTGTATCTGCGGTTGAAGCAACAAAAGGAAAAATAATTACATATGAAGGAGAACCAATAAATGCATTTTTCCACTCTAATAGTGGTGGAACCACAGAAACTGCAAGTAATGTATGGGGAGGAACAAATTATCCATATTTACAAACAGTAGAAACATCTGGAGAAGATGCATATACACAATATAATTCAGAGGTCACATTAACCAAAGACGAGGTAATACAAAAAATAAAAGAAGTTCATCGGAGAAGCGGAAATAAATTTTGAAAATCAAGATGAAATACAAATTTTAGAATACACAGATAGTGGAAGAGTAAAAATAATTAAATTTGGAAATATACAAATTTCTGGAGTTGAAGCAAGAACAATTTTTGGATTAAGGTCAGCCAATTTTACAGTAAATATTGAAGGAGATAATGTTATTTTTAAAGTTATAGGTTATGGACATGGTGTTGGAATGAGCCAAACAGGAGCAGACAGTATGGCAAAACTTGGAAATGATTATGAGACAATAATAAAACATTATTACACAGGTGTTGAAATTGAAAATGTGTCTTAATTTTGGAATAAACTCATAAAAAATGGAAATAATTTTACTAAAGATAAAATAAGGAGGCACGATAACTTTGAGAAGAAGAGAAAGAAGACCAAGAGGTAGAAGTTATAAGTTTTTATATGTTACAGGAGTTGTTGCTATACTTTTAGCAATAATGATTGTAGCATTATATAGTATTTATAACAAAAAATTAAATGATATTTCAAAAAGTATGTTGGGAGCAGAACAAATAATAGGATTAGTTCCAAATAGTGAAGAGGATATAGAAGATTCAGTAATTGAAGCAACAGGAAGTATTATAAGTAAAACAATAGAAGAAGCCAAAAATGAATTAGAAAATCAAACAGAAGAAAATATTGTAGAGAATCAAGAAAATATTACAGAATTAACTGCAGAAGAACAAACCACACCAATAGAAGAAAAGAAAGAAGATGTAAAAAAAGAACTAGTATTTGCATACCCAGTAGAAGGTGAAATTTTAAGAGAATTTTCGATGGATGAATTAATATATTCAGAAACACTAGATGAATGGACAGTTCACCAAGGGCTTGATATAAAAGCAGAAAGAACAACTATAGTAAAAGCTGCAGAAGCAGGAACAGTAGTAGCAATAAAAAATGACCCAAGATATGGTTTAACTATCATAATAGAACATGAAGATGGATATAAAACAATATATTCAAATTTATTAACAACAGAATTTGTAGTAGAAGATGAAAAAGTGGAAAAAGGACAAAGTATTGGAACAGTTGGAAACTCAGCAGTATTTGAAATCGCAGATGAGCCACATTTACATTTTGAAATGATAAAAGACGGAGAATATGTAGATCCAAAATTATACCTAAAATAACCACAAAACAAATTAAAAGAATTTTTATAAATTTGGATTAAATTAGCCCAACGCAGGGGATTATATATTTTATTTTTAGAGCGACTCCGGGGC
>JBJFFF010000103.1:0-2054 GCA_051891455.1 Clostridia bacterium
CATATGTTGCTTCTGTATTTGGATTTTTTAATGTGATTATGCTTCCTACTGTTATTTCATTTAAAGTTGCAAGTTCTGAATTTACTACGCACTCAAAGTTATCTAATGTTGGCATTATGCTTCCTTCTGTAATTTTATATGTTCCATTTATAAATTCAGTCATTGCGTCATATGATGAATAACCATTTATCTGGAAATCACCAGTTAAATTTCTAGCATTTTGAAATATCTCTTTTGTTTTTGTGATTATGGTTGTTGTGTTTGTATTGGTATGGTAAGACATACCTCCTCCGCCTTTTCCACTACCTCCTGATACACTTGTAGTTGTGTTTGTCGTCGTTTGTGTGTCTTCAACTTCATACTCAATTTGATCTGTTGCTTTAGTTATTGTGTCACTATTTAAAGATGTTGTATATAAATAGTAAAAATTTTTTAAATATTTGCTATCACCATAGTTTTCAATATCTGCTACTGTAAAACTTTCTATATTATTAAAAGTTTCAATATTTCCTTTTTGAGCATCCTCTCCACCTTTAAACTCTTGTGTTAATGAATTTCTATCAAAAGATAAAGTAGCCACTAAATCTGTAGATTCTCTATAATTTTCTACTAAATTATTTGCTGTATTTCTTATAGCAAGTGTTACAGTACATGCTGCCGATATTACTAATATGATAATTCCTATTAATATATTCCTCCCTTTACTCCTGATAATTGAAATTAAGCTATTTTTTAAAATATACATTTTTCTTACCTCCTAATATGCTAGCACTATAATACATAAAGATTAAAAAAATATTAAATAGAATAAAAAAAGAACATCTACTTTTTTGTAAATGTTCTTTTTTAAATTTTATTCTTCTGGTATAGTTCTTATTTCTTCTAATTGTCTATTTAAGTCTTCAATTATACAGTCTTTTTCATCAATTTCTTCATTTAATTCATAAATTCTATTTTGTAATTCTTCTGTTTTTTCATAAAGTTCATTTAATTCACTTTCTCTTCGTGTTTCTTCTTTTATTTCTTGGTTTTGTTTCATTTTTTCAATATTGTCTTTTGAAGCATATACATATATTGTTGGATTATAATAATCTTTAATCTCTTTATTATTTATGTCTTTAATAATATCTCTAATAGCTTCCATAACCTTTGAATCATCTTGGGCACAATATAATTCTATAGTTTCCTTTTCATTATATATGTTAGTTTTATAATATTTTGAATGTTTAACTACAATCTTTATATCTGGTGAATCAGTTTCTACAAATTCAATAGAACTGTTCCATCCACTAATTGATAAGTTTTCTGTCATTGGAATATTATATACATCTTCAACTTCATTATTAATATTTGCATCTTCAATATAATTAAATTTAGTAATTCCAATTAGTACCATTCCAATGCCTATTCCTGCAAAAGCTATTGAAATAATAAACAAAATTGCCATTACATTCTTTTTTGACTTCTTACTTACAATAAAATTGTACAATAAATCTAAAATAATAAAATTTATTATTATCGCAGATATTATACCTAAAAGACTTCCAAAGAATAGTAGTCCTGTTTTTACAAGTAGGAAGCTTAGTATTAATGTAGCAACTAAACCTATAAATGTAAACACAAATCCCAAAGCGAACCATGCAGCAATAAATTTTATACACCATAAAACAACTCTTATTATACCAGTTAGAAATTTAGATTGAGAATGTTCTGGGTCCCTAATAATGATTTTTTCTTTCTTTTTTTCTATAAATATTTTTTCATTATTATCTGTTTTTTCCTGAATTGTATTTTCCTCATTATTTTCTTTTAAATCATCTTCTTTAATAATTTCATAATAATCTAAATATCTAATTTTGAAAATATGTAGAAGTACAGTAACTCCAACAATTAAGGCTAATATAATATAAATTGATTCTATAATATTTCTTATAACGAAATATATTTTTGAAGGCAATCCTCCTATTAATCTTGATAGTATTGAAGAGCCTATTCCTCCTATAATTGCAAATATGCATACTAAAAATATTATTATTCCAATCTGCTCTACAAGG
>JBJFFF010000104.1:0-1998 GCA_051891455.1 Clostridia bacterium
CCAGTTTTACTTCCTAAACCAAAATATCTAGCATATTTTGCCAAAGTAGCTATTCCCATTCTTTTTGCTGTTTCATAGAAAAAATAATTACATGAGTGTTTTATAGCTCCTGCCACATTTAAACTTCCATGTCCTATTCCATAATCTGTATAAGACCAGCATCTCCAAGAGCTTCCACCATAATAATATATTCCAGTATCATAAATAGTTTCTGTAGTAGTTATTGCTCCAGATTCAAGCCCTGCTATTGCTGTTGCCATCTTAAATACAGAGCCAGGTGCATATGTGCTTTGTATCGTTCTATTTAGCAAAGCACTTCTTTCTCCTTTAGTATATTCATCCCATTTTTCTGTGCTTATACCATCTATAAATAGTTGTGGTTCAAAATCTGGATAACTACACATCGCGATGACTTCACCTGTTTTTACATTTAAGGCAACTACTGCACCAGATTTTGCATCATATGCCTTTCCAAATCCGCCATTTCTAATTTTTTCTATTAACTCTTTTAAAGTTGTTTCTGCCACATCTTGAATGTTTGCATCTATTGTAAGTGTTACATCATCACCACTTATAGCCTCTTCGGTTATATATTCCCCTGTCATTGTTCCGTCGATAGACATATCTGTTTGTTTTACTCCGTCTTTTCCTTTTAAGTACTTTTCAAAAGAGTATTCTATCCCTGTTTTTCCTATATAATCTGATATATTGTATCCTTCTAAAGAATTATATTCTTCACTAGAAATTTTACCTACATATCCTAATACGTGTGACGCTATGCTTCCATAAACGTAACTTCTTATTGGTGTTTTTTCTATTGCTATTCCTGGGAAACTGTTATTTTGCTCTTCAAATATTAGCATACTTTCCTTGCTTATATCTTCAGAAATTGTGTATGCTCTCATCGCAGTATATCCATTTTCTTCTATTCCATATCTAACAGCAATTATTTTTCTAGCATCTTCTATGCTATAATTTGTTAATTCATATTTTTCAATATAATAATTTAAAGCTTGCTCTGCCGAGGCATTTACATCTATTTTCTTTGACTCTAACCATTTTTTGTTTTTTTCCTCATCAGTAAATTTATATTGTATTGGATTAATTATAATTGGGAATTCATCTATATACTTGTCCGAATTTTTTTCTAAGACATTTATAGCATTTAAAATTGTATTATTTAACTGTTTAGTCTCAATTTTACTTTTATATAATTCTAAAGAATATTTTATTTTTGTTCCTGCTAAAATATTTCCATTGCAGTCTAAAATGTTTCCTCTACTTGCTTTAACCGTTGTCTCCCTAGTAAGTCTGGAATTTGACTTTTCTAAATATTCTCCTCCATTTACTATTTGCAAAGAAAATAATTTTACTATTATAATAATTCCAATAGAATATATTATTAAAGACATTACATTATATCTAATATTTTTTTTGTCTAATGTTTTCATTTATTCCCCTACTTTCAAAATTTTAATAATCTGTTATTTGTAAAATCATCTTCTATTTTACTTCCAAAAGCCCAAAATAAAGGATAAATTACAGCTATCAAAATTGCATTATATAGTACTTCTATTGCTATTACTTTTGTGAATTCTAGAACTTGTAAATTTGTACCACAAAAAAGTATTTGCAAAGCATAAACTATAACTTCAGCAAGTACTGTCAATATACACGTTAAAAACATTACTGTTATTCTGTTATCTTTTGAAAAACTTTTGTCTAATGCTTCTGCGCAAAGTCCAACAACTGCAAGTGCTATAGCATTTATTCCTATTCTTACTCCAACAAATAAATCTATTAGTAACCCAAATATTATTCCAAAAATAAATCCAGATTTTTTCTTCATAAATAAACCAATCACCATGATTAACATCACAAATAAATTTGGCATAACTCCTGCAATGTTAAACCATGTAAAAAAATTGGACCCGTAAAAAATAGATTATAAAAAAAATTAATATAATAAGAAATATATCAACCGCTTTTTTCATTTTT
>JBJFFF010000105.1:0-1986 GCA_051891455.1 Clostridia bacterium
TCCATTCGTATTATATGGCATCCTTTCATTTTCTCCTCTATAATATGTTTCCATACGGTCTGTATCATTATTAAAAACTATTATCTTAGCCATCTTCCCCTCCTTAAAATAAAAAATATCTCATATTATTTTATGAGATATTTTTTATTTTGGTTATTTTGGAAATGCGGACTTCCTTTTTTCCATCCTTATATTGGATTTATTTCAAATATTATTTCAAAGTCTTTAAACTCTTCAAGTTTTTTCTTGTTTAAGCACTCTATGTATCTTTCAAGTTGTTCTTGTGTTTTACATGCCGCTATTATTGCTGGGTTTAGTTCATATTTAAACATCATATCCATTGCATATTTTAGTGCTTCTATAACTGATTTTGATTCTCTGTCTCTTATTAGAGAATAACTCTCTCTAAACCTTGCTATTACTGTATGTTTTACAAACAAGTCTAATGGCAATATATATTCTTCTTCTACTACACTTTTAAATGTTTTATATTGATTAGGATATTGCTCTAAATACGCAATTATTTCATTTTTTGTATATGGTAAAAATACTTTTTTACTTTTTTCAGAAACTAAAAGTACATTACTGTTTTCTTTTACTTCGATGTTTTCTAATTCGTTTGATACAGCCTCCTTCATTTCTGTTTCATTTATTTCTGTAGTTTTTGGTGTTTTTTTATCTTCTTTATAAAAACTTACATTTACACTAAAAGTTGGAGTTATTTTTTTATTTATAAAGTTTTGTATTTTAATATCATTTAATACTATTTGTGATTTTATTTCTTCATTTTTTACTGAATACTCTTCTATTTTCTTTCTTAAATCACTCATTTTTGAAACATATTTTTCTTTATCTTCTTTATTTGTTTCAATTCCGTGTTAATATATTTATAATTTCATTAGAAATATTATTAAACACATTTTGGCTATCAAACAACATTTTTATATTGTTGTTTACTAACTCAAATACTTTCTCAACATTTTGTAATAAGCCTAGGAAATTTTCATTATTTTCTTGGAAATTTTTGTCGTCTTTTATATTATTTATAAATTGAACTATTATGTCTCTGCTTTTTTCTTCTTTTTCTATGTTTTTATTAATTTCTTCTATTTCTAGATTTATATTATTTACAAAATTGAATTCTTCACTTGTAAAATATTGATTTAAAAATTCATTATTATAAATACTCATATTTTATCAATTCCCTTCTTTAGTTCTCTTTCTAGTATATCATATATTTTTTTCATTGTATATTACAAATTCAACAAAAATTTATTACATTTTACATTTTTCGTAATATAATTGTAATATTTCTGTAACTATGCTGTTATTGTTTTTATTCCTGTTTTTTTGTATAATTTAAGTATATTATCAAATTTTATGGAGGTAGGTTTTTATGAAAAAATCAAAAAAGAATTATGCTATTATAGCTTTAGTAGTTGTGCTATTAGCATTAGCAATTGGTTATGCAGCTTTTTCTGCAAACTTAACAATTGATGGTACAGCTACTGGAGGTAAATGGGATGTCAAATTCACTGCCGCAGCAATTAATGAAGCAAATCACGGTACAGCTAATTTCACAGATGACACTGTAACTGTAAATGCTACACTTGGATTTCCAGGAGATGGTTGTACAGTAACAGCAACAATTACAAATAACGGTGGAGTTCCTGCAAAATTAACAGCATTTAAATTATATGCCGAAGATGGAACATCTGAATATTCAAATGCTGACATTGATGTAACTATTCCTACTATTGCAACAGATGGTACAGAGACGCTTGCAGCTGGTGAATCTTGCCCAGTAACAATAGCTATTAAGTGGAAAGACTCTTCAACAACTGAAACTGGTGTATCTGCTAAATTTAAAGTTAAATTTACATATGCACAAGATGGTGCTTCAGTTACTGTAAATCCAGACCATGGAGCTCATACATCTAATTAGTTTATAAAAGTATGCACTTAAAATAAACTTTAAGTGCTCTT
>JBJFFF010000106.1:0-1947 GCA_051891455.1 Clostridia bacterium
TTTTCCTTTTTTATCATTCCTTTCTTTTTCGGGCAGGGGTGGAACCCTGCCCCTACATTTTTATCCTTTTAAAAATCTAATTGTTTCCTGTAATGTAGAAACATTATTAATATTTAATATTTTTATCTCTTTATCTGTTGGTGTTCTTTTTACAAAGCCTGATAATGTTTTTCCGAGGTCCAATTTCAATAAATGTATCAATTCCATTTAACATCATATTTTCTAATGTTTTAGAGAATCTAACTGGACTTATTATATGTTTTGCTAAGATTTCTCTAATATCGTTTGTATCTTTATAAACCTCACCGTCTATATTTTTAATTACTTTTGTACTAAATTTATTGATTGTAACTTTTTCTAGTTCTTTTCTAAGAGCATTTGAGCTTTCTGTTAGTTTTTCTGTATGAAATGGTCCTGCAGTTTTAAGAACTCTTACTTTTTTTGCACCCATTTTGTTTGCAATTTGCTCCGCTTCTAATACTGCTGTTTTTTCTCCAGAAATAGCAATTTGCCCAATACAATTATAGTTTGCTGGAACTACAAATCCTGATTTTACACTTTTGCAAACTTCATTTACTTGTTCTTCACTCATTCCGATTATTGCTGCCATTTGCCAATCTCCTTCTGGCAATAAGTTTTGCATATATTCTCCTCTTTTTTGAACAAGTTTTACTCCTTCTTCAAATGAAAAAACATTACTATTTATTAATGCTGTGTATTCTCCAAGGCTTAATCCCGCTGATATTTCAGGAAAAATATTTTCTTGTTTTAAAATCTCTAGAATAGCTAAGCTCATTGTAAGTATTGCAAGTTGTGTATTTTTGGTTTCATTTAAACTTTCTTCTGGTCCTTCAAATGAAAGTTTTGCAACATCTACACCTGTTATTTTTTGCACATCATTATATATTTTTCTTGCTATTTCATATTCATCATATATGTCTTTTCCCATTCCAACGCTTTGAGAACCTTGCCCTGGGAATAGAAATCCTATTTTCATATTATCAATCTCCTTACTACTTGTGGCTCAAATTTATTGCAAAATTCAGCAATAAACTCTTTTGCCTCAACCTCTATTCCAAACTCTTTTTTTATTGAGGTTGCTATATCTTTAATATCATCTGAGAATTGCTCTTTTGAAGTATTTATTCCAATTCCAACCACTAAACATTTAACTTGTTCTGAAACTAACTTAGTTTCTGTTAAAATACCACCTATTTTTTTCTTGTTATACACAATATCATTTGGGCTTTTTATTTCTAAATTTATCTTATACTTAGTTTTAAAAATAGCTATTATAATTTCAGCTATTTTAGTGGTTATTCCATCTAATTTTTTAATATTGCAATCTAACTCAATAAAAAATGAAAAAGCTATGTTATTTGCTTCATCTGTATGCCATACTCTACCATGTGTTCCTTTTCCAGCTGTTTGAATATCTGCCATTACTAGGGTTCCATTTTTTATGTTTTTATTTTCTATTAGTCTCCATATTTCATTTTGAGTTGAGTCTATTTCTTTATAAAAATAACTATTTTGCCCTAAGAAATTAGTTTGTAGATTTTTCAATTTCATCTAAATTTGCCTGCCTTTTTATTTTATTTGTTGTAGTTTTTATTAACTCTTTTTCTGTTAAAATTATTCCTTTAATTGCTTTATATTGTGGCATTGTTTTATTTATTTCTTTAATTTTATCTAATATAACTTTATATATTTCATCATCACTTTGTACTTTGTAAGCATCTTCTACTATTTTTCGGTCAAACACTATTTTAGCATGAATTTTTATATCATCTTTATCTTCTGATTGTTGCTTCCCAAAAACAAATGCTTCTTTTACTCCCTCAATTTTGTTTACTAGGTTTTCCATTTCTTCTGGGAAAATATTTTTACCATTTTTTAGTACTATAACACTTTTCTTTCTGCCACGAATAAATATATATCCATCTT
>JBJFFF010000107.1:0-1941 GCA_051891455.1 Clostridia bacterium
ATTTCTTCATCATTTGTTTCGTTATCTCTTTTTACTAAACATAGTGAATATTTTGGTAATGTTGATATTTCAACAAATGCAACATTTTGGGTTTCATTTTGTTCCATAAATTCATTTAGCCTTTGTTGTAATTCAGCTTTGTTATTTGTATAACCAATAAATTCTTCATTTAAAGTTACACTATATGTTATTTTATAAAAATACGATACTATACCTGTTATTAATATTCCTGCAACAATTATTAAAAATGCAAATTTTAGAGAACTCCTTATGTGTACAAAAATATTTTTTAAACTTCGTAAAATTTTAAACACTCCTATCTGGTATTCATTAAAACACCATTTATATTCTAACCTATAAAATTACTTTTGGCAATTATTGTTATAAGTGTCATATTTTATAATATTCTAATTTTATTAATTTTTCTCTTGTTTTCTTTTTTTTTCTTTCAATATCTCTTGTTTTCTTTGGTTGATTTTTATGTAAAAAAATGACTTCTTATGAAGCCATTTTTTGTTTTTATGCATTTAGTTCATTTTTTACTTTATTGATTTCTTCTTGTGGAGCTTTTTCTGCTGGAGTATAGTACCCCTTTACTTGTGCTACTTTAAATAGTTCATATTGAAAAGCTTCATCATTGTTTCTTATTTGTTGTATAGTTTGTCTAAGCCCAACATTTTCTGTTTCTGATATAACTCCTTGATAAGTTGTAAGCCCTGATTTTACACTTTCTAATATATCGTTTACCATATATTTTTCTTCCATACAAGTACCTCCTAATTTAAAAATGTTAATAATTTTTGTTTTGTGTTCAAAGCATCTTGTGCTGCTCCTGTAAACATTTGCTTAATTTGTGGGTCAACACATTGGTTTGCATAAGAATTTAGTTTTTGATATGAAGTATCATGTGCACCAATTAGATGTCTTAAATTTTGTAATTCAACTTGAGTTAAGTCTGCCATTACTTATCATTCTCCCTTTCATCTTTAATTAATACACATATATTATTAACATTTTTTTAGGATTTATTCCATAATAAGTTCATTTTTATCATCTACAAATGCACATCTGTAATTTTCAGCTAATTCATCTTTTTCTATTTCTTTTACAATGTTAGCAATTCTTATTTGTGGGCAGTCTATTTCATTACTTGCTATTATTGCTTTTTTATTTCCCTTTGCTCCTGCATGTGCTAATCCTCTTAGCACTCCTAGAACAACTATATTTTCCCCAGCTATAACCTCTGCACCTGCATTTACATCTCCTAATATTACAAGGCTTCCTTCAAATTCTATTTTTTGTCCAGATCTTAGGCTTCCTTTATGAAATTTTGTTTCAGAATTTTCTATATCTTTTTCAAAAACTTTTTTTATTCCGTGTAAACCCAATACTTTTGGGCTATCAAAATTCACTTCTACATCTATATTGTCCTGTATTATTTTTTTTATTTCATTGATTTCTTTATTTTTTAAAACTTTTCCTGTTACAGATATTGGTGTTTTCTCTGTTTTATATAATTTTTTTAGGGCAGGTATCTTCTTGTTTAGGCATTCTATTATCTCTTTATGTTCTGCTCCTTCACTTATTCTTACTACTATTTCGTCTTTTTTCATGTTTATTCCTACAGGATTTCTCATGACAATTCCTCCTCTTTTTTATATGAATTGTAATATAGAAGTGAGATGTGGGCGGTGAGAGGTGGGATTTTAGGGTTAGGCTTTTTAGAAATCTCCCACTTCCCACTTCGCACTTCGCACTTCTCTAAATTACAATTATTTATTAATTATTAATTATCTTGTTCTGTATATGGTTTTGCTGTTCTATCTTCTTCTATTTCTTCATTTGTTCCGAAATAGCTTTCAAATATTGCTCTTGCCACTGTTGCTGTATAATATCCATGTCCACCATTTTCTACAAAAACTACTACTGCAATTTCTGGGT
>JBJFFF010000108.1:0-10217 GCA_051891455.1 Clostridia bacterium
ATGCCTATTATGGGAAACTTAGGACATTTGCAATATGTTTTAGTTGCTATGATAGGTGGAGCATTAGCTTTAAAAGGAATTGGAGGAGTAACTGTTGGAATAATTGCTTCGTTTTTACAGCTAAGTAGAAGTTTTACAATGCCAATATCACAAGTAGCCCAACAATTAAACTCAATTATAATGGCACTTGCTGGCGCAGAAAGAATATTTAAACTAATAGATGAAGAGCCAGAACAAGATGATGGATATGTAACATTAGTAAATGCAAAATATGTAAATGGATTATTAATAGAAGTTACAGAACATACAGGGACTTGGGCTTGGAAGCATCCGCATAAAGATGGTACATTAACATATGAAGAACTAAAAGGACATGTAGAATTCTTCGATGTTGACTTTGGATATGAGCCAGAAAAAATAGTTTTGCATGATATATCTTTGTATGCAAAACCAGGGCAAAAAATAGCATTTGTAGGAGCAACAGGGGCTGGAAAAACAACAATTACAAATTTAATTAATAGATTTTACGATATTGAAGACGGAAAAATAAGATATGACGGAATAAATATTAACAAAATAAAAAAGGATGATTTAAGACGTTCTTTAGGAATGGTTCTTCAAGATACTAACCTTTTTACAGGAACAATAAAAGAAAATATTAAGTATGGAAAATTAGATGCCACAGATGAAGAAGTGGTAAATGCAGCAAAACTTGCAAATGCACATGACTTTATAATGAGACTTCCAAATGGATATGATACAGAACTTACAGGAAATGGAGCAAATTTATCTCAAGGGCAAAGACAATTATTATCAATTGCAAGAGCAGCAATTTCTGATCCACCAGTAATGATATTAGATGAAGCAACATCTAGCATAGATACTCGTACAGAAAAATTAGTACAAGACGGAATGGATAAACTAATGGAGGGAAGAACAGTATTTGTAATAGCACATAGATTATCTACAATACAAAATGCAAAAGCAATAATGGTATTAGAAAACGGAAGAATAATAGAAAGAGGAGACCATGACCAATTAATAGCACAAAAAGGAAGATACTATGAACTATATACAGGAGTATTTGAATTGGAATAAAAAAAGACGCGAATTTTTTAATTCGCGTTTTTTTTATATTATACTTCTAATTTTCTCCACAATCATATTTAAAGCAACTTGATTATACCCACCTTCTGGAACAATTATATCAGCATATTTTTTACTTGGCTCTACAAATTGTTCGTGCATTGGCTTAACAGTTGTACAATATTGCTCAACAACAGAATCTAAAGTACGACCTCTCTCCTGAACATCTCTTAAAAGTCTTCTAATAAAACGAATATCTGCATCCGCATCTACGAATATTTTAATATCCATCATATCCCTTAAAGTTTTATTTTCGAAAAGTAAAATTCCTTCTACAATAATTACTTTTTTAGGAACAACTTCATATGTTTCTTTTTCTCTTAGGTGTTCAACAAAAGAATAACTAGGTCTTCTAATTGTTTCACCATTTTTTAATTTAGATAAATGTTCTATAAGTAAATCTGTCTCAAATGCATCTGGATGATCGTAGTTTAATTTTTTCCTTTCTTCAAAAGGTAAACCATCATTGCTTTTGTAATAATAATCATGTGAAAGCATTGTAATGTTATGTTTAAATTCTTTTTCAATATTTTGTGCAAGTGTGCTTTTTCCAGAACCAGTACCACCTGCAATACCTATAATAATTGGGTTAAGTTCCATAAATGTACCTCCATAATACACATTTAATATATTGTAAACCAAATTTCGAATAATTGCAATAAAAAACGACAAAAAAATAGATATGGTTAACAGCAACATTAAATGAATAGAAGGAACACCAACATGGACAAGTGGTAATGAAGCAGTAGCAACAGTAGACCTGAATTTACAGAATAAAATAAATCTCAGGTAATCCTACATATAGGATATTATCTGAGATTTTAATACGCCCTTTAATTGAGTTCTTACTATATTTTAATTATACCATGTGGAGCTCTCATCCGAGAGCCCCACATGTTTTTGTTCCAACAGTGGACAGTGCTACCCTTAGGAAAGCACAAGCCACCCCGTGCTGTAGACGTTGGCATTGTTAGAGCAGATGTAATAGAACAGATCCGCAAGCGGATAGCTATAGCCATAGCTGTCGTAGTCACCACTAGCCAGACAGAACAAACCGAGTTCATTGTCCTCCACCAGAATCTTGAAGGTGTTGGCAAGGTCACGCCAACCGCAAACCTCTCTGTTGCCGGTGGCTTCAAAGGCATGCTTGGCATCATTGGAATTCCAGTAGTGTCCCAACTCCTTGGAATCGTTGCACACGGCATTCCACGCCCACCCCAGGGACTTGCCAGAAGCAACCATCTCCTTGATGAGCACCGCCAGGAAGGCGATGTACTCGGACCTGGTACCCAGCCGGCTCTTCCACTTGGGGCAGAACTTCTTTGAGTTCTCGTACCACCAGTTGTAGCTCTTGCCCACGGCAGGATTCATGCCAGCCTGATAGCAAATCCCCCCCTCACCGTCAAAGGACGGGTCAAGGGTAGGTCGGTAGAAGTCCTGCACGCCAGTCTCAATGACAATCTTCACGGCCACCATAAATGCCACTTCGGCAGGAGTCTTGGGGCTGTACTTCAGGAAGTCATCGTTGAGGCTCAGCTTAGACGCGGGAACCAGCTTGAAGATACCCTCCTGATGGTGGCGGGTAGTGTCATCATGAGTTGCCTGTGCAAACTTGAACACACGACTGCCATCAGGCTTCTCCTCCTCGGTGACGTTCCAGCCCTTAGGAACCACGATTTTCCGTTCGTTGTTAGTAAACATTTTAGTACCTCCATAAAAATTCAATTGTATTTTTTGAACTTCGAATCTCTCCAAACACTTGGATTATTCCTATTTTACCACATTTTATGTAATTTTGCAAATTCTTCAAATGGGACGCGTTTCATTTGCATAAAAAGTCGATAAAAAGTGGTAAAAATTTTTAGGAAAGTATTGACAAAGAATATTGAAATATGAAAAAATCCCAGTTGCAATACAAACAATTGGGATGTTTTTTTATTTTGATTTGAATATTAACATATGGACAAAATCAAAAAATAGTACTAAAATAGTCATTAATGGAGGAAATAAAAATGATTTTAAAAGGAAAGGTAAAAAAAGGATTAGGAAATGCAAATTTTTGGATTAAAAAAGTAGAAGATATATTTTATACAAAAACTGGAATGAGGCTATTTCATGGAACATTAAATATAGAATTAGAAACACCATATGAATTAGAAAACTATTGGGTAATAGGAAGAGAAGAATATGGTGGAACACAAGAAGTGTACGTACAAGAGTGTAAAATCTTAGACCAAAAAGCATATATAGTAAGGTCAGAAAAAACAGCACATAAGTCAAATATAATAGAAATTGTATCAAATGTAAATTTTAGAGAATGTTTCAACCTACAAGATGATGATATAGTAGAAATAGAACCTGATAGAAAATTATAAATGCTAATATAAAAGCATTGATTTTTAACGAAAATTAAAATATAATTTTTATGGTGAATTTTATGATAAGAAAAAATGATGAATATATTGTAGATATTATAGATAATGGTTATCAAGGAGAAGGAATTGCTAAAATAGATGGAATGACTGTATTTATAGACAATGTATTAAAAGGTGAAAAAGTAAAAATAAAAATATTAAAAGTTTTAAAATCACAGTGTTTTGCAAAGGTATTAGAAATAATAGAAGAATCAGAAAATAGAAGCAAATTAGACTGCTCATCTTATGGTAAATGTGGTGGATGTAATTTAAGACATATTACTTACCAAGAAACACTAAATTTAAAAAAATCTATAGTTGAAACAAATTTAAAAAAAGCAGGAATAGATGATGTAGAAGTAAAAGAATGTACAGGGATGGAAAATCCATATAATTATAGAAATAAGTTACAATATCCAGTTGGAACATCTAAAGAAGGACCGTTAATGGGGGTATTTGCAAAACGTTCACATAGAATTATACCTAACGAAAATTGCCATATACAAAATAAATTAACACAAGCAATTGCAAAAGATGTATTTCAATTTATTATAGAAAATAATATACCAGCTTATAACGAAGAAAATGGTACAGGTGAAATAAGGCACATATATTTAAGAATAGGTGTAAAAACAAATGAAGTTATGCTAGTTTTAGTAACAAATAAAAGGAAAATAACAAAAGAAAAAGAGCTAGTTACTTTTATAACAAATAAATATCAAGAAATAAAAACTGTAGTAAAAAATATTAACACAAAATCTACCAATGTAATTTTAGGACAAGAAAATGAAATACTTTTTGGAAATGGATATATCAAAGATGAGTTGCTAGGGAGAACATTTAAAATATCTCCAATGTCATTTTATCAAGTAAATCCTATACAAACGGAAAAATTGTATACTGTAGCAATTGAAGGTGCAAAATTAACAGGAGAAGAAACTATATTTGACCTTTATTGTGGAATTGGAACAATAGGAATATGTGCATTAAAGCATGCAAAATATTTATATGGAATAGAAACAGTACCACAAGCAATAGAAGATGCTAAAGAAAATGCAAAAATAAACCATATAGAAAATGCAGAGTTTATAGTTGGAAATGTGGAAGATGAATTACCAAAACTTATACAAGAAAAAAACGTTAAACCAGATGTGGTATTCATAGACCCACCAAGAAAAGGATGTGACAATGCTGCAATAGAAACTTTGCTTAAAATAAAAGCTAAAAAAATTGTTTATATAAGTTGCAACCCCGCAACACTTGCAAGAGACTTAGTAAAATTGCAAGAAAAATATGAAATAAAAGAAGTACAGCCAGTCGATATGTTTCCATTTAGTAATCACTGTGAAGTAATTACAAGTTTGAAGTTAAAGGGATAGATGTTTTTAATTAAACTAAAAATGAGATATTCCAAGAAATTAGATTAAATTTGGGAAGGATGTGTTATAAATGCAAGAAAGTAATATTTTATTATATGAAACTGAAGATGGAAATGTGAATGTAGATGTTATATTAAAAGATGAAACAATATGGCTTACTCAAAAAAGTATGGCGGAAGTATTTGATTGTAGTTCGGACAATGTAAGTCTACATTTAAAAAATATATTTGAAGATAATGAGCTTGATAAAAATTCAACTACCGAGAAAATCTCGGTAGTTCGAAAAGAAGGAAATCGCAATGTAAATAGAGAATTAGAGTTTTACAATTTGGATGTAATAATAGCTGTAGGATACAGAGTTAACTCTAAAAAAGCAACAAAATTCAGAATTTGGGCAACAAAAATATTAAAAGATTATATGATTAAAGGTTTCGTAATAGATGTTGACAAGATGAAAAATGGTCCTAAATTTGGAAAAGACTATTATGATGAATTATTACAAACAATCAAAGAAATTAGACTTAGTGAAAGAAGACAATACCAAAAAATTACTGATGTATTTGAAGCAACTAGTATAGATTATAATAAAGATTCTGAAGAAGCATATACATTTTTTAAAATAGTTCAAAATAAATTACATTATGCTATTACTGGAAAAACTGCAGCAGAACTTATATATGAAAGAGTTGATAGTGAGAAAATACATATGGGACTAACTAATTGGAAGAATAGTCCAGATGGTAAAATTATGAAATATGATATTAGTATTGCTAAAAATTATTTAAATGAAGATGAGATAAAAAAATTAGAAAGACTAACAATTAGTTTTCTTGATTATGCAGAAGATATGGCAGAAGAACATCAGATAATGACAATGAATGATTGGATAAAAGAAACGGATGAATTATTAAAATTTAGAAAGAAAAGTATTTTAAGCGATTCAGGAAAAATATCACATAAAAAGGCAATGGAAAAAGCAAAACAAGAATATGAAAAATTTAGAATTAAACAAGATAGAGAGTATATTTCAAGTATGGATGAAATGTACAAAAAATATTTAGAAGAAAATAAGGATTAAAAAATGATTTTATATGCAACAAAACAAACAATAGAAGAATTAGATATACCAATGCCAAATGAATTATCAATATTTAATAGAATTATGGCAAATAAGATAATAGATGAACAAACTAATGATAGTTTATTAGAATGGGGATTAAAATATTTTGATTTTGATGGAAGAAAGTGTGTACAAGCTGTAAATTTTGCAAGCAAATTAGGAATATTCTTGTTTGATATTAAAAACGACGAAATACAATGTATTGCAAATGGTATAGCGATATATTTAAAAGAAATATATTCTAAAGATTTAAAAATGCAAAAATTACTAGATAAATTTTTTAATGATTATCCAGCTTGTGTATTTTCTAAATTAACTAATAGAAGCATAATAGCATCTCTAAATCATAATCAATCAATATATGCTGATGATGGTTATAGATTTTATAAATACATTCAAGGTAATGTGTTGAATTCTAAAAGAATAAATAAAGATTTTAATTGGAAGAATTTAACTACTGTTATGGTAAACGGAAAAAAGGATTATGAATATCCAGCAGAAATTTTTAGAAAATTATTAGTAGATAGATATAAAAAATAGCTATATAGATATTCTAAAATTAAAGTATTAGAGAAAATTGAGAAAGGAGAAAAGTATGCCAGCAAAAAGAAAAGGAAGAAGAAAAAACAGAAGAATTAAATTTAGTGAATCAAATTATGTAGAAAAAAATTATATGCAAAGAGGGAAAGCTGTTATACCAATAAAACTTGAAAAAATATCTGATTTATATATGAAACATGATTATAAACAAATGGAGCTTTCTGATAGTGTATGTAATTATATTGAAGAAATAGCATATATGGTTCCAATCAATACAGATATCATTTTAGAAATTCATTGCCCAGAGATAGATGAAGAACTTCAAAATAAAATTAAAAAGAATATAAAAAATAATTATGGAATGGAAATCGATGATAATGAATACGATTTATCAACTAATAATAAACGAGCATTAATATTTGCAGCTGTTGGAATCATTGTACTCATATTACATATATTAGTTGAGAATTTTGGAAGACTGTTTGCAGAGCTTTTAAGTGTAGTTTGGTGGGTAGCAATTTGGGATATGGTTGAGATTTTACTTATGGAAAACCAAGAAATAAAATGGAAAAGATTAAATAATCAGCAATTATATGATAGTACCATAAGATTTGTTTTTGACGATAAAGTTGACGATAAAAATGATGAAGAAAACTCAAAAAGTGAAATAGAAGTTTAAAAAATATAAATAGAAATAATAACCTAATGGAATTATTAAATTGGTAAATAATAAAAAAGAGAGGTGATTTTATGAAAAATATGAATATAACAAGAAAAATATCTCAAGGAATGTATGTTTTAACAACCAAAGGAGGTGGATGTATAGTTGATGCTGTATCGCAAATAAGTGGCGGAGATAATCCTTTAATTGCAGTATCAGTAATGAAGAAAAACTATACAAATGAATTATTAAAGAAAAATGATAAATTTGCATTATCAGTATTAGGTAAAGAAGTAAACCCAGAAATAATAAAAACATTTGGCTTTAACTCAATGAGAGATATTAATAAATTTGAAAATACTGAGGTAACAAAAGTAGAAGATTTAAATATAATAAATGATTCATTAGGATATATGGTGTGTGAAATAATAGATAGCATTGATAATGAAACACATACTTTGTTCATAGGAAAATTAATAGAGGCAGATGTTTTTAAAGCAGAAAAAGAAGAAATGACTTATGGTTATTACCAAGAAAATAAAGACGAACTTTTAAAAGTTACAACAGAAAAAGGAAAAACAGCATGGGTATGCACTGTTTGCGGATATGTCTACTATGGAGAAGATTTTCCTGAAAACTTTAAATGTCCAGTTTGTGGTGTTGATAGAACATATTTTAAAAAGAAATAAAATGCACATTTTTTAAAAAATGACATACTATAAAACCAAGAGGTGAAAAAATGGCATATTCAGATAGAGAATTAATAGCTAGAATTGTTCAATGCGAAGCAGGTGGAGAAGGAGACAATGGTATGAAAGCAGTGGCAACAGTAGTTTTAAATAGAGTAAATGCATCAGAAGGAGAATATGCTAGAGTATCACAAGGAGGGAATGTAAGAAACATTATTTTTCAACCAAGACAATTTGACTGTGCATCAGAAACACTTTTAAACCAATATAATCCACAAAATATTTATAATATGAACCCAACAGAACTTCACTATTATATAGCAGATTGGGCATTAGCAGGAAACAAACTAAATGAAGTGGGAGACTGTTTGTGGTATTTAAATCCATTTAGACCAACTTGTGGCAGTACATTCCCAAGTAATGGTTCGGGAACATTGCATACAAGACTAGGAGACCATTGCTTTTATAGACCTACACCTTTATACGCACAAACTTAGAAGGAAGGAAAGTGATAACTAAATGGAAGAAATTGAAGAACAGGACAAAAGAGAAAATAGAAATGTAACTATTGACCAAAATTCACCAGAAATCTTAACAAACACAATTTATACTCCAGCATTTTTAAGAGAGCAAATAGGAAAACTTATGAGAGTGGAATTCTTAATAGGTACTAACAATTTAACAGATAGAGTAGGAATTTTGGTGGATGTTGGCGCTAGCTATATACTACTTCGTTCTATAGAAAGCGATAACTTAATTTATTGTGATATATATTCAATAAAATTTGTAACAATTTCAGCATCTAATCCTTATAGTATGATGAATACTCCAATGATGAACAATAGATATTATCCTAGATTTCCTAATTTTTAATAAAATTTTCCAGCTTTTTAGCCCTTGAATACTCTTTTACCATATAGTATAATTATTAAAATAAGAAATATAAAGAGGACTTTATGAGAAGTAAAAGAAATTTAGCTATTGTATTATTAATTGTACTTATATTAATAGTGATTATTAGTTTTGTATTAGGACTAACTAAAAAAGCAAACAAACAGGATATAATTGAAGTTGGAAGTTATACACCAAGTAATGACGAAGTAAATAATGAAATAAGTAATTTGGTAGAAGAGGAAAAAACCGTAGTAATAGTTGCAGATAATACAGATAAAGGAAAAAATTTGCTAAATGCGGAAAGAATTATAGTAATACTTCCAAGTAAAAAAGATAATACCGAGGAAGTTAAAGAGGAGCATGTAGAAGTAGAAGAACCAACTAATACAGAAGAGAGTAAACCAAATTCTATTTCAGATAAAAAATATTACATAAAGGTAAATAATGAGGCAAATGTTGTAACTGTTTTTACTAAAGATAGTGAAGGGCAGTATACTGTGCCAGTTAAAGCTATGATATGTTCTACTGGTACAGCAACACCTACCTCAGGTATTTATGACATAAAATTAAGGTGGGAATGGTTAGCTCTATTTGGAGATGTTTATGGACATTATAGTACACAAATTGTAGGAAATATACTATTTCATTCAGTACCATATTTAGAAAAAGGAAACCCCGCTTCTTTAGAATATTGGGAATATGATAAATTAGGGACAAGCTGTTCAGCTGGATGTGTAAGACTTACAGTAGCAGATGCAAAGTGGATTTATGATAATATTGAACAAGGAACCTTGGTAGAATTTTACTCTTCATCAAATCCAGGACCTCTTCGGAAAACCAGAGGCACAAAAAATATCAGAAAATGAGGTTTGTAGAAACTGGGACCCAACAGACAGTAACCCAAATAATCCGTGGAATTCATAGATATAAAGTCTCCCAAAATTTTCTTACCTTTTACCCCTTGCATACTCTTTTCCCATATAGTATAATTAGCTAGTAATTAAAAATAACAAAAGAAAGGGGAAAAAGATATGAATAAAACAGTAAAAACAGTTATTATTGCACTTGTAGTTATTGCAATAGTAGTTGCAGTTGTTGCTGCAATATTTATGGTTAATAAAAAACCAAAAACAAATTTAGAGGCAGTAAATAGTAGTGAGGATTTAGTAGCATTAGTTGATAAACTTTATGAGGGACAAAAAGGCATGTTTTCAAGCTTGCAAAGTCAAACTATAGATGTTACAGATAATGACTTTGTGCAATATTACACAGGTCTTGAAAATGGTGCAAACTTAGAATATGTTGTTGCATCAGAACCAATGATTAGTTCACAAGCATATTCACTAGTACTTGCAAAAGTAAAAGAAGGTGTTG
>JBJFFF010000109.1:0-1908 GCA_051891455.1 Clostridia bacterium
GTTCTTCTATAAATGATATGGCTTCATTTGGTAGTTTATTCATTTTCCAGTTTCCTGCAATAACTTTTTTTCTCATAAACTATTCCTTTCTATTCTCGAAGTGGGAAGTGAGAAGTGGGAAGTGTGCTTCACTAAAGCTTTAGTTCACACTTCGCACCTCACACCTCTCACCTCATCTTATTTGTTTTCCAAGCAGTCAATACCTGGTAATACCTTACCTTCTAAAAATTCAAGTGATGCTCCTCCGCCTGTAGATATATGTGTCATTTTTTCAGAATATCCACCTTTTTCTACTGCTGCTGCTGAGTCTCCTCCTCCTATTATTGTGGTTGCATCTATTTCAGATAATACTTTTGCTATTGCATTTGTTCCTTTTGCAAAGTTTTCAAATTCAAAAACTCCTAAAGGTCCATTCCACATAACTGTTTTTGCTTTTTGTAATTCTTCTGTAAATAGTTTTACAGATTCTGGTCCAATATCTAGTCCTTGCCATCCATCTGGTATTTCTTTTGAATTTACAATTTTTATTTCTGTTTCATTAGAAAATTCTTTTCCACAAACAGTGTCTACTGGGAATAATAATTTTACATTTTTTTCTTCTGCTTTTTTCATTGTTTCTTTAGCAATGTCTAATCTATCTAATTCACAAATTGAATCTCCAACATTATAACCCATTGCTTTTAAAAATGTGTATGTCATTCCTCCACCAATTATTATACTGTCTGCTTTTTCTATTAAGTTTTCTATTACTTTTATTTTGTCAGAAACTTTTGCTCCTCCTAAGATTGCAACGAAAGGTCTTACTGGATTATTTAAGCTATCACCTAACATTTGTACTTCTTTTTCTATTAAGAAGCCACAAACTGCTGGTAGATAGTCTGCCACTCCTGCAGTTGAGCTATGTGCTCTATGAGCTGTTCCAAATGCATCATTTACATATATATCTGCAAGTGATGCTAGTTCTTTTGAAAACTCTGCATCATTTGCTTCTTCTCGTGCGTCGAATCTAACATTTTCAAGGATAATTGCTTCTCCTTCTTTTACTTCACTTGCTAATCTTTTTGCATCTTCTCCAACAATGTCTTTTGCAAGTTTTACTTCAAATCCTAAATATTCAGATAATCTTTTTGCAACAGGTGCCAATGAAAGATTTGGTTTTACCTCGCCTTTTGGTTTTCCTAAGTGAGAACAAAGTATTACTTTTGCTTTATTTTCTAATAAATATTTTATTGTAGGTAATGCTCCCACTATTCTTAAGTCATTTGTAATTTTTCCTGTTTCTTTGTCTAAAGGTACATTAAAATCACATCTGACTAAAACTTTTTTTCCTGTTACATTTATGTCTCTAATTGTTTTTTTATTCATATATACCTCCTTTTATCTTTTTGAAGCTATATAGATTGCTAGGTCTACTAATTTGTTTGAATATCCCCATTCATTATCATACCAAGCTACTAATTTAACAAATGTGTCTGTTAAACCAATTCCTGCTTTGCTATCAAATATTGATGTGTGTGGGTCATGAATAAAGTCTGATGATACTAAGTCTTCATCAACATATTCTAGTATTCCCTTTAATTCATTTTCTGATGCTTTTTTAACTGCTGAACATATTTCTTCATATGTTGCAGGTTTTTCTAAGTTACATGTTAAGTCTACTACTGAAACATCAACAGTTGGTACTCTAAATGCCATACCTGTTAATTTTCCATTTAATTCTGGTATTACTTTTCCAACAGCTTTTGCTGCTCCTGTTGAAGATGGTATAATGTTTGCTGCTGCTGCACGTCCACCTCTCCAATCTTTTTTAGATGCTCCGTCAACTGTTTTTTGTGTTGCAGTTGTACTATGAACTGTTGTCATTAATCCATCTTTAATTCCGAAATTATCGTGAATTACTTTTGCAAG
>JBJFFF010000110.1:0-10051 GCA_051891455.1 Clostridia bacterium
TGCAAATGCAACTAATCCATATCTTGATACTAGTCCATATGTAGGTTTTAAGCCAACAACTCCACAAAGTGCAGCTGGTTGTCTAACAGAACCACCTGTATCTGATCCAAGTGCCCAAGGAACCATATCAGCTGCAACTGCTGCTGCGCTTCCTCCTGATGAGCCTCCTGGCACTGTGTTTAAATCCCATGGATTTTTTGTTGTTCCAAAATAAGAATATTCTGTTGATGCACCCATTGCAAACTCGTCCATATTTAATTTTCCTAAGCTAATCATATTCTCTGCATTTATTTTGTCCATTACTGTTGCATCATAAGGAGATACAAAGTTTTCTAGCATTTTAGAACTACATGTTGTTTTAACTCCTTTTGTACATATATTATCTTTTATTCCTATTGGAATTCCTGCAAATTTTGAAGCACTTCTATCTATTGTTTTTGATTTTTCTAGGGCTTCTTTATCTGTTATAGTTACAAATGCTTTTATGTCTTTTTCTTTTTCATTTATTCTATCTATATAACTTTTCGTAATTTCTTCTGGGGTTATTTCCTTTTTGTCTAATTTTTCTATTAATTCATGAACAGTTAATTCGTATAAATTCATATTTTCCTCCTTTATTTTGTCTATCCTTCGTAGTTACCTGGCAGGGGTGAACCCTGCCCCTACGTTTATGTCATTAATCTAATTTAAAACTTTTGGTATTTTGAACATGTTATTTTCTTGTTCTGGAGCATTTTCCATTAGGCTTTTGCTATCTTCAAAATTTTTTACTTCATCTTCTCTTAAAAAGTTTGTATTCGCACTTGCTCCATTTGTTTCTTCCAAACCATCTGTATCTACACTATTTATTATATTTGCAAAATTTAATATATCCTGCAAATTTTTTCTATATTCTTCTATTTCTTCTTCTTTTATTTTTAAGCTTGCAAGTTTTGCAATATGTAATATTTCTTCTTTTTTTATTTCCATAAGCTTGCTTCCTCCTTTTAATCTTTTCTATTATATATTTTTTTTGTGGAAATTACAAGGTTTGAAGTTCAATTTCATGTTTTTGTTTCAACATCCTTATTTCAACTTCAAAAAAATTTCTTATTAAAGAATATTTGAAATTTGTTTGACATATAATAAAAATGATGTTATAATAACATTAGCTTAAGCAAGAGAGTTGTTTGTAAGATGACAATTGCTCGAGATATGTTGACCACATATCTCTTTTTTTTTATTTAAAAATAATAAAGCTGTTGACCAGACCGCTTTGATTAGGTTTGCACTAATCTTGAGTTTTTTGACTATCTTCAGAGTTATTATTACTAAGTAACAATAAAACAATTAGACGCCAAATTAATTCGTAAGATGACAAACTACTCCCCCTTCAAAAAGATTTCCTTTATGAAAAGGATGAAAACATTATACAAGTTTCTTTTTGGGAAATCAATATAATTTCCAATTTTTTCTAATTTTTATCCAATATTCTTATTATTTTTGTATTTTTTTGAATAATTTTCTTTTCCATTTGCAATACTAAAATCATGAAATAAAAAATTTAAGGGAGGATGTTACATGAAAGCAACTGGAGTTGTTAGAAGAATAGATGATTTGGGTAGAATTGTTATTCCTAAGGAAATAAGGAGAACTCTTAGAATAAAAGAAGGAGACCCTATTGAGATATTTACAGATAAAGAAGGAGAAGTTATTTTAAAAAAATATTCACCTATTGGTGAACTTTCTGAATTTGCAACAGGGTATGCAGAAACCCTTGCAAAAACAACAGGACATATAGCTTGTATTACTGATAAAGATTCTGTAATTGCCGTTTCTGGCGGTTCTAAAAAAGAATTTCTAGAAAAAGCTATTAGTCCTGAGCTTGAAAAATTAATTGAGAATAAAGAGGTTTATACTAGCAGAGATAATAATGAAAAAGCTTTGCCTATTACTCAAAATGCTAATACTAATACTCTTAATAATTCTCAAGTTATTTATCCTATTATTTCTGATGGTGATGTTATTGGTAGTATTGTTCTTCTTTCTAAGGAACAAGATACTAAAATGGGAGATTCTGAGCTTAAGGTGGCTCAATCTGCAGCTGGCTTCTTAAGCAGCCAAATGGAGATTTAAATTGTATTTGTAGGAAAAATATTATTGGCGAACATCGTAGGGGTCGCACTCCTGGGCGACCCGCAGATACATTAAATTTCTAATTACGGGGCGCCGAAGACTGCGCCCCTACAAATTATTATTTATTCAACCAATTCTAATGTGGTTTTTTCGCTTACGCCTTCTACATTATAATATGTTTCTGGCACATTTCCCACTATTACTGTTTCTACTAGTAGCACTTGGTTTATTATTTCAGTATCTATGGTTTTATATGAAGTTACTATATTTACATTACATACAACTTCTAAGTAAATTCTGTATACTGTTTGGTTTATTCCTTGTGCTTTGAATTCTGTTTTTAAGTCTGTAGTTACTGTTCCTACTGGTATAATGGATATGTTTATATTAGGGCCAAACCCTGCTATGTATTTGTTTCCAAGTATTGCTCCAGCAGGGATTTTTATTTGTTCTTGTTTTAGTTCTTCTAGTCTTTTATTTACTTCTGTTGCAATATCTGAGGCTATATCATTTATGACTGTCACATCTGTTTTTAAAATACTTGTGTTGTTTGTCTCACCTTTTGTTATTGTTACAATATCTTTATATTCATATTTTTTAACAACTTTTGTAGATTCAGTATTTAATATGTCTGTTGCAATTTGCATTGCTTTTTCTTTACACAATTCCTCAAAAATTGGGTCTATTGATTTTAAACTACTTATAATAGTTACTGTCGCAATTATTATTACTAATGTGAAAGTTATTTTTTTCTTTATGGTTTTTTTGTCAGAATAAAATATCTTTATTCTTTTTCTTGAATAAATTTTATCCATTTTTATATTGCAATTCTACTTCTTGTAAATTTAGGAATATATAATTGCTGTCCTGCGTAGATTTTATTTTCATCTTCTATTTCATTTATTCTAGCAATATCTTCTACTTTACTTTTAAATTGTTTTGCAATTTTCCACAAAGTATCTCCTGGTTTTACAAAATATATAATCATGCTATATGGATCTTGTTTTGTATCTTCTGTAACTCCTATATCTTGGATGAAATTTAACTCTTCACTGTTTTGTAACAATAGTATTACTTCTAATTCTACCTCTAAC
This sequence comes from Clostridia bacterium, assembly GCA_051891455.1. Taxonomy (GTDB): domain Bacteria; phylum Bacillota; class Clostridia; order TANB77; family CAG-508; genus UMGS1933. The sequence continues at coordinate 3,210 of JBJFFF010000110.1, forward strand.
ACTACTCCATCATCTGTATTATATATTTTTTGACCTGTTATATTTATTTGTGTTTCAAATTGACTTTTCTTTCTAATAGCCTCAGATGTTAAATCAAAGTCAAAAGGCGCAGACACATTTACTCCATTTACCATATTTTCATTATTTACAAAAAATTCTGCTTCTAATTTGCCTGTATATTTTATTCTTCCATCTTTAACTTCAGTATTTTCTACAATAGGATTTACATTTCCACCTAAAATTCTTCCATACATTAATTCTGGAGTTGTAAATGTGTGGTTTATTTTAAAGGTATCTCTTACTCTATTTTGCATTGTAGTTGCTCTTACATTGTTTTTCTTTAATTCTATATTATTTAAAATACTATATACATCTTCTATTACATTCATCTGTTTATTTTCAAATGCTCGGCAGAATAAGTCTAAATCTGCTTCTACATATATAGAATGTTCTTCAATATTATTTGGTTTTAATTCCAAATTTCTAAGTTTTACTTTTGCAATACACTCTGCTGTATCTGTTACATTTGGCATATCTATAAATCCCATTATAGGTATTTGGCCTGATGCATTTAATATTTTGTTATCTTCTGTTAAATACATTATACTTACATTTGCATTTGCTTTTATTAGGACCTTATTGTAACTTGTTTTTGTCTCCAAATCTGATATGGAAAAACTTAATTTCATTATTTCTGCAAGGTCATCTTCTGCATTAATTCCTATTGCATCTTTTAATACACATTTTCCTGTATTTTCTCCTATTAATGACATTAAATTTTTACTAGAGTTTAGCATTTGTATATCTTCTTCGTCTTTTATATCTACCACTGCTTCTATATCTTCACTTGAAAAGACCTTTAAATTAGCCTCTATAAATGCTTTTATGTGTACTTTTCTGCTATTTAAAATTTTTGTTTCGAATCCCTTTATACATAAGTTTTCTTCTAATGTATGACCTTCTTTGCAATTGTCCATATCTATTGTTGCAGAAAAATCTAGACTTGTATTAATTGTTCTTATGCTTCCATTTTCATCATCTGCCAAATATATTATGTATGTGTTAACACATCCTTCTAGTTTTACCTTTCCATTTAAAGTTTCCCTTTTTTGTATGCATATTGTTCCATTTGTATTTATTATTTTTAAAACATCTGGCTTTACATCATTTACAATAGCATCTCCATCCACTGTTATAATTTCTTGCTTTTGACCTACTATTTGATTAAGTTTTATCTTGTCCCTGGCTGTTTCTACTGCCATATAAATCCCTCCTTAAATTATAATATTACATTATATTAAGGAAATTAAAAAAAATTCCTATTTTCATAGGAATTTTTTAAACTTTAAGTTCTAGCTGGTAATATGAGAGGGCTATAATTTTGTCCATCGTATATTGAAACTTCTAATTCTTTTGTTAAAATATCTGTGTATTTATAGCTTACATTTGTGTCTCTCTTCTTGTCTTCTACAAGGAAAAAGTTTGAATAAGTATCTTTTATAATTGTTTCTTCCTCGAAAGCTTTATTTCTTCCAAGTGTTCCTTTTATTAATATCTTTTGTCCTATTCTGTCATCTAATTCTGCTTTGATGGTTGAAATGTCATTTCTTAAAATCATGATATCACTCACCTTCATTTTATCTGTCGTCTTTTGACGAATTATATCATCGTACAAAAAAGATGTCAAAAAATGTCTGTGAGTATTTTCCCTTGTTTTTAGCTTGTTTCTAAGTGTGTAGAGTTTTATTACATTTTTGTGTCATTCCAGTTACAAAATAATTACATTGTTTCATAATACGTTTTTTTCTTTCCTCTAGCTCCTATTCCGCTAACTCCTTGTTCTCCTTCTTTTATCATTTTAGATATTTCTCTAGCAGATATATATATTCTTTTATCTGTTGTTGCCACAGCCTTTGCAACTATTAAAGGGTCTATGAAATCTATTAATATTCTACCTGGAGAAGATGCAAAGTCTGCTCCTGCTTCCATAATTGCCTCATAAAAACTTTGACAAGCTCCGTGCAAATATAACAAGTTTATCTGATGAGTTTTGCCATTTTCTTGCATTCACTACAGAATTTATAAAATATTTTGAATTTCTATAATTATATATATCTAAATAATTTTTTCCATTTTTAATCATTGAGTCGTGTCCTGTTATTATCAATATATCTGGTTTATGTTTTGCGAGCAATGGAATTACATACTGTGGTTGTTTACTTTCAGCTATGTTTTTAACAACAGCATTTAAACCCATTTTCTTATAATATTTCAAGGTTTTTTCACTGTATCTTTTATCTCCATCCAAATGCAATATTTTCCCTGTATATTCTAAAGTTTTATTATTATTTGCTATTTGTTTATAAGATTTTTTTTCTATTCCTCTTATTAATTCTTCCGCTTCTTTTGCATCAAATTTTCGCAAATCCTGGATTGGTGCATCTGCTTCAATTCTGATATTTAGACCTTTTAATATTGCAATTTTTTCTGTTTTATTTACTTTTATTATTCTGTCAACGAAAAATAGTATGTCATTATTATATGAATATCTGCCTACAATATCTCCTTTTTTTATTTGCATATTATATCACCTCAAAAAAAAGTCTAAGGGATATAATATAATATGTAAGTTTTTGTAAATTTGTGTAAAAAAGAAAAAAGGACGGTTCTAATTTTAACCGTCCTTTTTTTAACTTTTTATACTCCTTTATATCTTTTCATTTTAACTGCTGATATAACTCCTACAGCTCCTAATGCAAAAATTGCTATAAATCCAATGCTCTTAATACCAGCATATGGAATATCCTTATCTACTACTGTATTATCTGTTTTGTCACCATTATTATTTTGGTTGTTATTGTTTTGATTATTACTGTTATTTTGGTTGTTGTTGCCATTTTGATTGTCATTATTATTGTCTTCTTCTGGTTTTTGTTCAGAATTTCCACAATCTGGGCACTTTTCTCCAGCTTTATGTTCTTCTGTTAGTTTATAACCACACTTTGTACAAGTTGCACTATGTGTTCCATCTCCATTATCAACATAATTAGTAAATGTATGTGCTCCTAAAGTTCCTGTTTTAACTTCTCCACATTTTGTACACTCTTCCCAATGTTTCATTTTATCTTTTTTAATCGTATAATTATGAACACAAGTTTCATCCTCATTAGGTTTTTCAGCATTACATTCACTACATTTTCCATTTTCATAATTGTGTTCTGCTGTTAGTTTATAATTACATATTGAACATGTTGCACTATGCGTTCCATCTTCATTGTCCGTATATGTTCCATATGTATGTGCTTCTTTACTTCCAGCTTTCTCTTCTCCACATTTTGTACACTCTTCCCAATGATTTGTCTTATCTTTTTTTATTGTATAATTATGAATACAAGGTTCCTCTTCACTAGGTTTTTCAGCATTACATTCACTACATTTTCCATTTTCATAGTTGTGTTCTGCTGTTAATTTATACTCACATATTGAGCATGTTGCACTATGTGTTCCATCTTCATTGTCTGTATATTGTCCAAATTCATGATTTTCTTCTGTTCCATTACAGTTTTCTGTACATCCTTCAAACGAGCATTTATATACTGGTGTATGTGCATTTTCTGTTGTTGTATACTCTATTAATGTTTCTGATGGTTCATGTTTTTGATATTGATAATTACATACTGTACATTTTCCTCCATTTGCATGTGTTGCTCCTTTATGTGCTTCTTTACTATCAGTTTTCTCTTCATTACATTTTGAACATTCTTCCCAGTGATTTGTTTCATCATTTTTTGTTACATAAGTATGTTCACACTCTGTAGTTCCATCACTACCAGAACCTCCTCCAGAGCCTCCTCCGCTACTACTTTTTGCTCCACACCTAGTACATTTTCCATTTACATAGTCGTGCCATCCGGAAGTTATATTCAAAATGGCACAATGTACATTTTCCCGTGCAAGTTCCATTTAAATTATCTGTATAAACAAAACTATGCCATTCAGATATTATATACTTTTCACATCTGATACATTTTCCTTGGTGTGTATCTGTCGTCGTTGGTACATAGCTCATGTCATGTCCTAATGCTGAACCAGTCTGGTATCCGCAAATCGAACATGTTGCTGGTTCTGTACATGTAGGAGTTGAATATGTATGAGTTTCATGTTCATAACCACAAGCTGTACATCGTCCTTCTGAATATATATGTGACTCTGTCTTACCTTGTCCACACCCTGTGCAATAGCGTATGTGCTTTGAGTCATCGTATTCTTGCCACGATCCATATGTATGAGTATGTTCATAACCACATAATGTACATACGCCATTGCTATATGCATGCGCTTCTGTCTTAGATTGTCCATGCACCGAACATACATATGTGTGTCCTGAATCTGTAGCTCCAGTATATTGCATATTTGCGCTTGTTGTACAAATTGAGCATACAGGTATTGAGCCACTTGCATTTACCTTATCATTTGAAAATATTCCTACGATTATTGTTCCTAATACACATATAAGCACAATTACTAATAATGTTATCATTTTTTTATTTTCCCTTAAGGTTTTCATTTGTTATCTCCCCTTTTTTTCTTCAAGTATACTACATAAAAATGCTAAAGTCAACAAAATAATATGAGGTTTTAATATTGTAATATTATTGTATTATTTTTGTAGCATTAATGTAAAAGCATCTGGCTATTCTAGTGTCCCTAGAGTTATAAGTAAGGAGTATTGGGGTAAATTTTATTTACCCCGTTTTTTCCTTACTATATTTTAGCCTAGTTGCCATCCCTCCTCTTATGTGTCTTTCTGCTTTATTCTCATCTAAAACCTTTCTAACCTCTTGCGCAAGTGCATAGTTTATATGAAGTAGTCTCTCGCTTACATCTTTATGTACCGTACTTTTTGAAACACCAAATTTCTTTGCTGCTCCTCTTACTGTATCTCCCGTATTTATTATATATTGTGCTAAGCTTATTGCTCGCTCTTCTATTGATATTCCTCTCATAATGTATAAACCCCCATAAGAATACTTTTGTTTAATTGTATTCTTATGAGGGTTCAATTAGAACGAGGATTTTTCCTCTTCTATAAAAAATGCGAACTTACTAGTTCGCATTTATATGAATTCATATACCTATATATTAATTCTTAAAATTAGTGGTTTACTTTTTCTTTTAGAGCTTTACCAGCTTTGAATACTGGAGCTTTTGATGCAGGTATTTTTATTTCTTCTTTAGTTTGTGGGTTTCTTCCTTTTCTAGCTGCTCTTTTTCTTACTTCGAATGATCCAAATCCAACTAATTGAACTTTGTCACCTTTTACTAATGCTTCTGTAACAACGTCTACGAATGCATTAACAGATGCTTCTACTCCTTTTTTTGTGTCTCCTGTTTTTGCAGCTACTGCTGCGATTAATTCAGCTTTGTTCATTAAACTTACCTCCTAATAAGATTTATATTGTTAGTGTAGATTTTATCTACTGTTAAGATAATTCGCCAATTTTAGATAAAATCCTTCTTTTTTTGTTTTATTTTTTTATAAAATTGCCTATTTTCTAGGTTTTCCGGATTTATGTTACCCTTTTTTCGTTATTATTTTTATTTCTTTCTTTGTTAGAAGTTTTGTAAAAATTATTGATATTACATAGAAAGCCATACCTACTGATACACTTATGGCAGTTTTTAGTAACTCTGAATTTATTAAAGTTACTTTATACACCTCTTTCATTATTATATACACTATCCCGCATATTATAGTTGGTTTTACTATAAATTTTGTAATTTCAAAATGAATTTTTTCATGTACTATCATATATAAAATTAATATTCCAAATGTTAGCAAATAACTTATTATATTAGAAATTACTGCACCATATATTCCAATTTTGGGGTTTGAGATTAATATAAGATTTAATGCAAGTTTAGCTACCGAACTTATTGCTATTGTTATTATTTGTACTCTCATTTTGTTTATCCCTTGAAAATAGCTATTAATAGTTTGTATAATTACTGCAATAATTATACTAAAAGAACTTATTTTTAGCATTAAACTTCCATCTGATGCATTTGGAAATAATATTTGTAAAATTTGCTCTGGAAAAGTATACATTATTATAAAGAAAGGTATTGATATAATTATTCCCATTAAAATTGCAAATTTTATTATGTGTTTATTTTTTTCTGTCTCTCCTCTGGCTTTATATCCTGCAATTGTTGGTATAAGTGTTGTAGTAATTGCCATATTAAATGAAAATGGCATAGTTACTAAACTTTCTATTTTTCCTGATAATATTCCATATTGTCTTACAGCTTCAGCTTCTCCTAAATATTCCTTTGCAATTTTTACAATTGTAAATGCATCTATAGTTTTATTAAAAGAACCAATTAATGCACATATTGAAATTGGTAAGGTAACCTTAAAAATATTTTTTATTATGCTAATTTTTCTTTCTTTCTTATATGTTTTTGAAGTTACCATATCAGTCCAAATTTCTCTTCTGTTTTTCATGTAGTTAATATACATATAAAAGCAATTTATAATACTGCCTAATGATGTTACTAATGCTACACCACACACCATAATTATTGTATTTTTATTTGATATGTATGATAGCATTTCTACAAATATTACTGTTAGAATTGTTTTTGCAATTTGTTCTATTGATAAAGCTTTTGCTGTTATATCCATTTTTTCTTTTCCATTAAAATATCCCTTTAATACTGCAGAAATTGATACAATAAAAATTGAAGGTGCTAATACTTTTAAAACCAGTTTCGTTTCTGGCATTCCTAAATACTTTGATGCAATAATATTTGCAAAATAGTATAATATAAAACTACCT
>JBJFFF010000111.1:0-1882 GCA_051891455.1 Clostridia bacterium
AGTGAATAGTGAATAATTTTAGTTGTTTTTTGTCGATATCGACAAAAAACTTCATTCATTATTAACTCTTCACTATTCATTCTTAGTTATTCATTAATTCTCTATAAACCTCATTCCAATTATGGACTCTTTTATATTCTGTTTCATTTTGATTATATGGACTGTCAAACATAAATACTTTAGTTTTATTTAGTTCCGAAACACCTTTGCAAAAATCTACATGGTCATCTATAAAGACATCAATTTCATTTTCTACACATGTTTTTGCTTTATCTCTTGAACCTACTATTAATTTATCAAAATTAACATTTTTTTGTTTTAACCATTTTTCTGAAATTTCATATATATTTTTGCAATGGTCTTCTCCTCTAGATGTAATTATTACAATTTTATTCCCTTCTGTGCTTAATTTGTTGATAACCTCTGCTGCGTTTTCTTTAATTCCTGCTTTTAAATATGCTTCTTTTATATTTTCGTCCAAAAATTTTCTAACCATTAAGTCATCCCAGCCAAATGCCTCATCCCATCCCCATTCGTTAGCTTTTATTTCATGTTTTATGTTTTCTTTTTGATTAAATTCTGTTCCTTTTTTTATTAATATGTCATGTAAATTGTTTATTGTGTCGTCTATGTCTATTCCTATATTCATTGCTTTTCTCCCATTATTAAAGGGCGGACACGGGGCCCGCCCCTACAAATTATTATTTTAAATTTTTAATTATTATCGTCGTCGAATGCTCCGAATAGTTCGTCAAATTTTGCTTCTAGTTCTTTTTGTATATCATATGTTTCCTCTTCTTGTTTTGCTGGCTGATTCTTTGCCTCAGCTTTTGGAGCAACTGCTACTTTTTCTTTTTTGGGAGTTTCTTCTTGGAATAAGTCATCTAAAGATTCTATTGAAGCTGGCTCTTTATCTTTATCTCCTTCTTTTTCCTCAACATAAGGATTATATGGGTTATATTTTCTCCATGTTCCTCTTTCTACATCTTCTCTTGCATTATGGTCTACTGCATATTGTTTTACCAAGTTCGCAGTATTGTATTTAAAGTAATAGTATTTTTGAGCCTTTATTGGTTTTATTCCCTTTTCAAATATAATACACATGTCATTGTCTAAACGTCTTAGTTCATCTGGTGTCATTAATGCTCTTGCCATAATTTGGTCAGATTTATTGTATCCTTGTCTCCACATATTCTTATCTTTACTTACAGACCAGCTGTCTCTTGAAACTGTTTTTTCTCCAAGTTCTTTTGAGAAGTATTCAACTGTTTTTTGTGAGTTACTTCCTAAGAACACTGTTGTATCACAGTTACCAATTATTGTCTCATGTGATTTTTCGTATACAGCTTCCAATTGGTCTAAGTTTTGTAAAATTACACTAAATGAAATTTTTCTACTTCTTGATGTAGATATTTTTTTATCAAAATCTGGTATTTTACCAATATTTGCGAACTCATCAAGTATAAAATATGTAGGTTGTGGAAGTGATCCACCTTGTTTATCAGCAAAATCATACAAATGTTGTATCATTTGAGAGAAGAATATTGTAAGTAAGAAATCATATGCAGTATGAGTATCTGATGATATAACATAAACTGCTGTTTTTCTTCTTCCAATGTCTTCAAAATTTATTGTATTTGTTGATGTTAATTCTGCAATTTCTTTTGAGTCAAATTTACCTAGTTTTGACTGCAATGTACTTAAAATAGAACCATAAGTTTTTTCTGGTGCAATTTCTATAGATTTATAGTTCATTCTAGCTGGATGGTCATATGGAAGTTGGTTCATTAATTCTGTAAGTAAGTTTCCTCCACCATTGCTATTTGCTGCTCTAACTAGTTCAGCACAACTTGCTAAGTTTTGTTCTTCTTCTGGTCTTGTT
>JBJFFF010000112.1:0-1881 GCA_051891455.1 Clostridia bacterium
CCATTATGAACCACACTAAAAGTTTTACTATTATCCATATGAGGATGAGAATTTTCTTTAGATGGTTTTCCATGTGTTGCCCATCTAGTATGAGCAATACCAATCGTTCCTTCCAAATTATTTATTCCGTCTAAATCATATAAGTTTTTTACTCTTCCTTTGTCTTTCATAACTGTAATTCCAGTTTTTTCTACAGTTGCAATTCCAGCTGAGTCATATCCTCTATATTCTAATTTTAAAAGTCCTTGTATTAAAATTGGACTTGCTTTTTTTGTTCCTATATATCCAACAATTCCACACATAGGTAATCCTCCTTAAATCTTTTTTAGAATTGAAAGACATGCAAATTAGAAGTTACTTAAAGTTTACCTTTGTTCTAATATTACTATTAGTTTTTTAGCAACTTTTTATGACCGTAACTTTTAGCCATAGAACCATCCGCCGAATCTTTCGATAAGTTCTAATCCTCGTCAACAATACTTCTATTGTCCTGGCGCTGTAACTAAAAACTCCTGTCTTACCTCCTCTTTCCAAAATTTCAAATCTGCCTTCTTTCTTTTTACTGTATTATATTACAATAAGTGACAAAAATAAGCAAGTCCTATTGAAAAATATTTTTTAGAATAAAAACTTTACTGGTAGTAAATATTTATTTATTAGTTTCTGTAAAATTTTACTATCTAATGCTATATTTCAATTAAATATGTAAAAAATATAATTAGAGCAAATTAGCTCGATTGGGGGTTTTTATGGCATTGGATTATACTATTATTGGCGAAAGAATAAAGTTGGCTAGAACTAAAAAGAAACTAACTCAAGAAAACTTAGCAGAAAAACTAGAAGTTTCTGTTCCATATTTAAGTAGGGTTGAATGTGGAGATGCTTCTATTAATTTAAAACGTTTAAACCAAATTTGTGAAATCTTGCGGTGTTACAGAAGGAGAAATTTTAAATGGTGTTTCTACCACTTCAAGAAATTATCTTTCCGACAGTTTTGCAGATTTACTTTCTAATTGTTCTCCAGAAAAAGCAAAATTAATCTATAATATTGCGAAAATGATTATTGAAGAAGATAACAATTAATCAATATTTTTTTAGAAAATCCTTCCATTTTACATAAAATCATGTTATAATTATTTTTGTGAGTTTATTTTTAGGAGGAAATTATGATAATATTTTTAATTATACTTTTAATTGCATTACTAGTTATATTATTTAACTCAATTAAAATTGTTAGAGAAGCAGAAGTTTACATTATAGAAAGGCTTGGTAAATTCCATAAAGTTGCAGACGCAGGTCTTACAATAATCATACCTTTTGTTGATAAAGTAAGAAGTGTTGTTAGTTTGAAAGAACAAACTATGGATATTCCACCACAAGGAGTTATTACTCAAGATAATGTTACTATTAAAATCGATACAGTTGTATTCTATCAGATAATAGACCCAGCAAAGGCAGTATATGAAATTCAGTCTTTAAAAAAAGGTATTGAATATTTGGCAATTACTACTATTCGTGATATAGTTGGTAAAATTACTTTAGATTCTACTTTTAGTTCAAGAGATTTAATTAATAATCAATTAAGAACATTACTAGATGAAGCTACATATAAATGGGGATGTAAAGTAAATAGGGTTGAAATTCAAGATATTAATCCACCAGAAGATATAAGAGATGCAATGGAAAGGCAAATGAATGCAGAAAGAAATAAAAGAGCTGCTATTTTAAAAGCAGAAGGAGAAAAACAAGCAGCAATTACTATAGCTGAAGGTAAAAAAGAAGCTGCTATATTAGAAGCTGAAGCTGAAAAAGAGGCAAGAATTAGAAGAGCTTCTGGTGAAGCTGCTGCTATAAAATCTATTGCTGAAGCTAAAGCAGAAG
>JBJFFF010000113.1:0-1880 GCA_051891455.1 Clostridia bacterium
AGGCCCCGTGTCTGCCCCAAAAAAAGAGTTCCAAAACAGCTCACGCTGTTTGGAACTCCTGCTGGAGTTAGAAGTGGGAGCAGAGCTCCTTTTCGGTGACAGGACCTTCCTTCACTTCAGTGCCATTGAAGCAACTGTCATGCCAATGGGGAGTTCTCCCCTCGGCCGATGCAGGAACCACTCCGCGGTTGTCGCCGCCGGTACACATTCCCTTGCAGTCACTCACACCGAAAATTTCTTCTGCCGTCTGTTTGCACATATGATGTTCCTCCAAACAAATGAATTGGTTTCCTTCCGGAAATCTATTTAAATTATAACATTTTTTCTAACTTTATGTCAAATTTTGCATAGTAACCGTTTTTTATTTGGGCATTTTTTAGGGACGTTTATTCAACGTCCCCCTGTTTTTCTTTTAATTATTTTAATTGATTTGCAACTTCTTCTGCAAAGTTTTCTTCTCTTTTTTGTAATCCTTCACCTTTTTCTATTCTTGCAAATCTTGTAACTGTTGTGTTATTGTCATTTAAGAATTTTTGTACTTTTTCATCTGGATTTTTTACAAAGTCTTGTTCTAATAAACAAATTTCTCCATAGAATTTTCCAATTCTTCCTTGAACTATTTTTTCAGCTATTGCTTCTGGTTTTCCTTCATTCATAGCTTGTGCTTTTAGTATTTCCATTTCATGGGCTACTTGTTCAGCTGGTACTTCTTCTCTATTTAAGTATTCTGGTTTTGCAGCTGCTATTTGCATACATACATCTTTTGCAACTGTTTCATCACCATTTGCACAGTCCACTAAAACTCCTATTTTTCCATCACCATGTGTATAGCTTACTAAAAATCCTTCTGTTTCAAATCTTACAAATCTTCTTACAGACATATTTTCACCAATTGTTGCTATTTTGTCTGTTAATATATCTTGAACAGTTTTTGTTTCATCAACTAATGCTTTTTGAGCTAATAATTCTTCAACATCCTTTGGATTATTTAATGCAACTTGTTTTGCTGTATCTGCAACAAATTTTCTAAATTCGTCGTTTTTTGCAACAAAGTCTGTTTCTGCATTAACTTCTAGAACTGCTCCTATTTTTTTATCATCTGATAAGTAGCAGTATACTAAGCCTTCTGCTGCAATTCTATCTGATTTTTTTGCTGCTTTTGTTATTCCTCTTTCTCTTAATAATTCTGCAGCTCTTTCCATGTCTCCATCTGTTTCTGTTAAAACTTTTTTGCAGTCCATCATTCCTGCACCTGTTTTTTCTCTTAATTCTTTAACTAATGATGCTGATATCATAAAATATACCTCCTTATATTTTTTCAGGGCGGACTTTAGGGCCCGCCCCTACATTTTAATTATTCTGCTGTTTCTTCGTTTACTACAACTTGTTCCATATCTGTTACTTCTTCAGTTGTATCTTGTTCCATTACTGGAGCAGTTTCTACCATTTCACCTTGTCTTCCTTCTATAACTGCGTTTGCCATTACATCTGTAATTAATTTTACAGCTCTAATTGCATCGTCATTTCCTGGAATTGGGTAATCTACATCTTCAGGACTGCAGTTTGTATCTACTAGTCCTACAATTGGAATATTTAATTTTTTAGCTTCTAAAACTGCTATTCTTTCATTTTTAGGGTCAACTACAAACATTGCTCCTGGTAATCTTGTCATGTTTTTAATTCCACCAAGATTTTTTTCTAGTTTTTCCATTTCATTTTTTAATGCTGCAACTTCTTTTTTAGGTAGAACATCAAATGTTCCATCTTCTTGCATTTCTTCTAATTTGTTTAATCTTTCAATTCTTTTTCTAATTGTTTTAAAGTTTGTAAGCATTCCACCTAACCATCTTTGGTCTACATAGAACATGTTAGATTTTTCT
>JBJFFF010000114.1:0-1875 GCA_051891455.1 Clostridia bacterium
ATTATGTGCTAAAACTAAAGTTGGTTTCTGCACTTTTTCAATTATATTTGCCATTGTAAAAGTTTTTCCGTGACCCCGTAACTCCTAGAAGCGTCTGGAATTTCTTGCCTTCTTTTATACCATTACTTAAATATTCTATTGCTTGTGGTTGGTCACCAGTTGGCTTGTATTCTGAGTGTAATTTAAACATATTTTTCTCCTAATTTTTTTCAGTTTGCATTATGTTGTTTTAGAAAATTATAGCATAGTATATATAAAAAAACAAGATAGCCTAAAAATGCTTTTTCTATTGCATCTGACCTTTTTGCACCAGCGCTTCATCTATTTCGTTCACTCTTTTTATTATTGAAAGCAAAAACTTAGATAATATTATTCTCACGTTTTTTATATTCCATTCTATGTTTTTAGCTAGACATGCATTTTTTAAGTCTATAAACTCTTTTTTTAGCACTGGTACCATTGTTATTCCAAGTGCTACTAGAATTTCAATATCATCTGTGTTTATTTTAAATATTTCTAAAGGTTTACAAAGAGTTTTTACTGTTTTTGCAACTGAAAATGCTGTTGTTGTTCTTGAATAAGTATATGTAATGTTACATACTAATATTAGTTTTATACTAATATACATTGCATATATATAGTTTTCTAATATGGCATTTATTATTCCTGTAAGTAATATAAATGGTAATAAATTTATTATATTCTTTATTGCGTTTTTTATATTTACTTTAATGGCTATCATTGCAACTATATTGATGACTGTTGGTATGGCTATATATATGTAGTTGTTTGGTGTAAAAAATATTAGTGTTGTGTATATTATGAATATTAAAAATGCTATTACGTTTTTCATTATTGTCTCCTATTGTTGTATAATGAGCGGACTTTAGGGGCCGCCCCTACAAGCACTTATTAAATAAATTATTCTTGATATATAAATATAATTTTTGATGTCTCCGCCAGATAAGGAGTGAGAAATAGAAATTGTTATATTAAAAAATGAGGAATGTTCATGGACAAAAGCTTTTGCTTTTGGGCCTGAATGAAAGAGGCTCATTTTTTATTATTACAATTTCTTTTCGAACGCATTGATTAAGGAGACGAAAAAATTATATTTATATATCATGTCCTTTTATTTAATCATTGTTTCAAATTGGTCTTCTGTTATTATTTCTACCCCTAGCTCTTGGGCTTTTGTTAGTTTGCTTCCTGCTTCTTCTCCTGCTAATACATAACTTGTTTTTTTAGATACAGAACTTGAAGTTTTTCCTCCAAAACTTTCTATTATTTTGCTTGCCTCGTCTCTTGTATATCTTTCTAAACTCCCTGTTAATACAAATGTTTTTCCATCAAATCTTTTATCTTTTATTTTTTGTTTTTTGTCTGCCATGTTTACTCCAGCTTCGGCTAATTTATTTAGCAAGTCTTTTGTTTGTTCTTGCTCGAAAAAGTCATATACACTTTTGGCTGTTATTTCTCCTACATCTTCTGTTTCTGCTAAATCGGCTAATGGAGCTTCTTGCAAATTTTCTATTGTTGCATATTTTTTAGCAAGAGTTTTTGCAGATTTTGTTCCAATATGTCTTATTCCTAAAGCACATATTAGCTTATCTATGCTATTTTTCTTACTTTTTTCAATGGCATCTATTAGATTTTGAGCAAATTTTTCTCCATCTTTTTTTAGAGATTTTATATCTTCTTTTTTTAAATAATATATGTCTGCAATTGTTTTTACCAATTCTTTTTCATATAATTGCTCTATTATTTTTTCTCCGAAGTCCTTCTATATTCATTCCTTCTTTTGACGCAAAATGAATTATATTTCTTAGGTTTCTTGCTTTACACTCTATTCCTATACAACGAGTTACAGCTTCT
>JBJFFF010000115.1:0-9861 GCA_051891455.1 Clostridia bacterium
AACATTAAAACAATCTCCCTTGTTTTCATCTATATGAACATTTACCAAATAACATAAATCCTCTTCTTCTATTCCTTTTATTCCAAATACGTCTTCAAATTTTTCATAAGTTGGTATATATAAATTTCCATTAGATTTAAATTCTTCAAATGATATATTTGCGCCTGGATTATCTCTTGTGAAACATTCATATTTCTCTTCTAACCACACTTCATATGCAGTAGCTTGATATTCTAATTCTACTTTTCCCTTTTCACCCAAATATTCATCAATTCTTTTTTGTGCAGCTTCTGTCATTGCTTCTTTAGTATCTGCTGTATCATCTGGAACATATATAATATGCTCTGCCACTGTTCCTAAGGCAGGATTTATACCATATATTATACCATTATTTTTAAATACAGCCACACCAATTCTTGCTGTTGAATATGGTGACCCTCCACCTGCTCTAACATCTACATAAAGATCAATATTACTATTTTCAAAATATTCTTTTAATTCTCCTGAATAATTACTTAAAGCTAAATCATCATCATTTCCTGCATTGTTTGCCCAAAAACTTACCAATTCCATATCTTTTACTTCAAAATATTTTTTATCTTTTGGAATTTTACTTAAAACATCATTTACTGTTTTTTGAACATTTTCATCATAATTATAAACAATTTCTACTTTATGTGTTTCTTCGTTTGATTTTCCATAATTAATTGTAAAGTCACATGAGGATACATCATCTGCTACATTTCCATACATTACGCCATCAAAATTGTACATAAATAATATTTCAAAGTAAAAACCAAAATCATCTTTTGATGGTTTAATTGAATTAAATACTAATTTTCCGTCCTCATTTAATAATTTTTTGAATTCTGCACTCATTGTATCTTGTGCAAATACATTTTTTGGCATTGCTATCATCAATGCTATAATGAATAAAACTACAGATGTTAATACTAAAAATTTTTTAGATTTCATCTTTTACCCCTTTCTTTTCATTAGAATTTTAAATTTTTTATATTATATATCATATAATATAAAATTTTTCAACAATTTTTTATAATTTTTGTTAATGTTCAGTCAATGCTGTCAACCTAACTAATAAAATTTAATCTCTTTGTATTTGGGATTTCCGCTGTAGAACTTTGTTACCATCTTAAACTATCCTTATATAAATTCTTCCCAAACAAGATTTGCAAGGTCAATTCCTTTTTTAGTCAATTTTATTTGGTCTAAGTCTATTTCTATAAGTTTTTCTTGCACAAGTTTATTTAATTCATTTTTAAATTCCATTATTGGATTACATCCAAATTTATTTTTAAAACTTGATATTTTTATTCCATCTATTTTTCTTAATCCTAAAAGCATATATTCTTTCTTCTTGTTCTCCTCTGTTTGTATTTCATGTATTATATTAGAAGTATTTTTTCCCACTTCGCACTTCTCACTTCCCATTTCTTTTTTCAAATATTCTTCTATATGCTCTACATTTGAATATCTAACTCCATTCATATATGAATGTGCTGCAACCCCAAATCCTAAATACTCTTTTTGTTCCCAACAGTTTAAGTTATGTTTAGATTCATATCCTCTTTTTGCGAAGTTTGATATTTCATAATGTTTATAACCTGAACTTTCTAAGGTTATTTTTACTTCCCAATATTCTTTTCTTTCTAGTTCTTCATTTGGTAACTTAAGTTCTCCTTTTACTATTTTTTTCTCTATTGGTGTTCCTTCTTCTACTATTAGTGAGTATACAGATATATGTTCTGGATTTAGTTTTATTATTTCTTCTAAAGATTTTTTTACATCTTCTAAAGTTTGGTTTGGAAGTCCTATCATTAAGTCTACATTTATGTTTTTAAAGCCTACTTCTCGTGCTAATTTATATGTACTTAAAAAGTCCTCATATGTATGTATTCTTCCAATCATCTTTAATAAATTATTATTGCAAGACTGCAAACCTATACTTATTCTGTTTATTCCAGCCTCAGCATAGCATTCAAGTTTTTCTTTTGTTGCACTTCCTGGGTTTACCTCTATTGTTATTTCTGCATTTTTACTAACATTATATTTTTTCTTTATAGTTTTTAAAATTTCTTCAATATGCTTGCTTTCTATATATGATGGTGTTCCTCCTCCAATATATATTGTAGAAATTTCATATTTACTTACATCCTCTGTATTAGTTTTTATTTCTTGCTTTAATGCTTCAATGTATTTTTCTACTAAGTCGTTTTTATCCCAGTATGATATGAAGTCACAGTAGCTACATTTTTGTTTGCAAAATGGGATGTGTACGTATATTCCTAATTCTTTCATAAATGTATTCCTCTCTTTTTGAAGTGGGAAGTGCGAGGTGCGAAGTGGGAAAATAAAGCAAAGCCTACGAAGCCCCACCATAAATACTCACCTCACACCGCACACCTCTCACATCCATGTTAACTTTCACTAGCAATCTGATTTATCCTGTTTAGCCTGTGGCTTACACCTGATTTTCCTATTGGTTTGGCAAGCATTTTTCCAAGCTCTTCATATGATGCATCTGGATTTTTTATTCTTAGTTCTGCTATTTCTTGTAAATTTTCTGGTAAAGTGTGAAATTTGTGTTTCTGTTTTAATAGTTTTATGTTTTTTATTTGTTCTACTGATGCATCTATTGTTTTATTTAGGTTTGCTGTTTCACAGTTTACTATTCTGTTTATATTGTTTCTTGTTTCTTTTATTACTCTTGTTTCTTCAAATCTTAGCATTGCATTATTTGCTCCTATTAATGCTAAAAATTGAGATATATTTTCTCCATCTTTTATATATACAATAGTACCTCTTCCTTTTTTGGTAATTCCTATATTTGCTATTCCACATTTTTCTAATAAGTTTTTCATTTCTTCTGCTTTTTTCTTTGTTTTATATAATATTTCTAAGTGATCTTCTTTATCTGGAGAATTTATGAATCCAGATTTTATAAAATCTTCTCTAATGCAAAGTCTTGCTAATTGTTCATCTTGTTTTAGAGAGCTATTACTATCCCACATTTTTAATTCTAATAATTCATTTTTTAAATCTGATGAAAAAGACATCTTTGTTTATCTCCTTTTACATATTACTATTCTATCGTTTCCAGCTAAATCTTTTTTTGAATATATTTCTTTATACTTATGGCTATTTTCAATAAGTTCTATAACCTCATATTTTTGATCATATCCTATTTCTAATGCTAAATAGCCCTCATCTTCTAAATATTTGTATGCATTATTTATTATATTTCTATAAAAAACTAACCCATCTTGTCCACCGTCTAAAGCTATATGTGGTTCATTTTGAACCTCTAAGCTTAGCTCATTTATTACATCTGTTTTTATATATGGTGGATTAGAAACTATAATATTAAATTTTTTATCTATTTCATTAAATAAATCTGCTTGTGTAAATTCTATTTCTGCATTATTATTTTTTGCATTTAGCCTAGCCACACCTAAAGCTTCTTTACTAATGTCTGTTGCAGTAATTTCAACCTTTTTCTCGTCTAAAAATCCGTTCAAAATCATCTATATATTTTTTTAATGCTATTGCAATTGCTCCACTTCCTGTGCACAAATCCAAAATTTTAGAATTTTCCATATTTTTAGCAATATTCAAAACTTCCTCTACCAAAATTTCTGTATCTGGTTGTGGGATAAGAACATTTTCATTTACAAAGAAACTTAATCCCATAAATTCTTGTTTTCCAGTTATATATTGAATAGGATAACCTTTTATAAGTCTATCAATATTATTTTTTATTTTTAAAATTTTTGCTTCTTCTAGTTCTTCTTTATCGTGAGTTATTAAATATTCTTTAGGCTTATCAATTAGCGTGCAAATTAAAAGTTTTGCTTTTAATTTGTAATCATCTATATTTTTTTCTTTTAGTTTATCTAGTACGTATTTTTGCATTTCTTGTATATTCAAAATAATCACCTTTAAAATTTTAGCATAAAATAAGCATAAACTCAATGCTTAAATAAAAATAAGCTAAATGATTCTCTATTATAGAAAAACCGCGTGCAATTGCACGCGGTTTACATTAAGGAGTTAAACAGAGGTCTCCTTTTAATCCATCGTGGAACAGTTGTGGATATTTTGCTTTTACAGAAGGCCAAATGTCTATGAAATCAACTCTGCTGCCCATCACCTTCAATCCTTCTTTTTCCACACTCAATCCCACAATAAAAATGGAGTCTCCCAAGAATACAATTGTTTCTACATTTTCTCCCTTTATTGGAATTTCAACATTCATGTAGTTACCTCTTGTACTCCACCGAGCAAAAGCTCTTTGTTTAACGAGCTCATATGCTTCTTCTAGTGTAACATTTTGACGCCGTTCCATTGGGCTACTTCCTTTCACTAAGATTACTAGCTTTCGCCAGCTAATGGCATAATTATACTTTAATTTAAAATTTATTTCAAGTCATTTTTAGTTTATTTTTAAACTGCTACAACATTTTCAACTTGTACTCTAGTCCCGTGTTTCTTTTTTTTACGTCTATATTTTTTATCATAAATTCTACTATATTTTTATTTCCAAGTAATATAAGTAATTTTTTAGCTCTTGTCATTCCTGTGTATAATAAATTTCTTGTAAGGAGCATTGGTGATGCTTGTGGCACACACATTATTACTACATCAAATTCACTACCCTGAGATTTATGTATTGTTATACTGTAGCTATGTTCTAGTTGTTCTAGTTCATTGTATTCATACCATGCTTTTTTTCCATCATCAAAGGCAACTTTCAAAGCTTTTGAAGTATCATCTATTTTTTCTATTCTTCCAATTTCTCCATTAAATATTCCGCTTCCAGTCTGTCCATCTTCTTTTTCCCAGAATATGTCATAATTATTTTTTATTTGCATTACTCTATCGCCTATTTTAAATATTGTTTCCCCATATTTTTTTTCTTCTTTTTCTTCTCCATTTAAAGCTTTTTGCAATGCCTTGTTCAATTCTTTTGTTCCAAATGTTCCTTTTTTAGTTGGAGTTAATACTTGTATATTTTCAAAGAAATCATAATCTCCATATTTTTTTAATCTTCCAGAACATAAGGAAATAATATCTGATAACATTTTTTCTTGGTTTGTTTCATTTATAAAGAAAAAATCATTAGTATTTTCTTCTGTTTTGTCATCATCAAAAAATCCTTCTCCATTATTTACTTTATGTGCATTTGTTATTATTTTACTTTTTGCGGCTTGTCTAAATATTTCATTTAATTCTATTGTTGTGATTTTACCAGAATTAATTATATCTTTTAAGACATTTCCTGCCCCTACTGATGCTAATTGGTTTACATCCCCTACAAGTATTAGTTTTGTACCTAAATAAACTCCTTTTAAAATATAATTCATTAAAAAGGTATCTACCATGGACATTTCATCTATTATTATTACATCACCATCTATTGGAACTATTGGGTAGTCTAATTTTTCAATGTCTAGGGTTTCCTCCATTTTTCCTATTTCTAAAAGTCTATGTATTGTACTTGCTTCTTCCCCTGTTGCTTCACTCATTCTTTTAGCAGCTCTTCCTGTTGGGGCACAAAGTACTACTTTTTTCTGCTCATGTTTTTTATATAAGTCTATAATAAATTTAATAATTGTTGTTTTACCAGTACCTGGCCCACCTGTGATAACACACACATTGTTTTCATTTACCGCTTCTATTGCTTCTTTTTGTTTTTTAGATAAAAATATGCTTGCTTCTTCTTCTATTCCTTTAAATTTAGCCTTAAAGTTTTTTACTTTTTTTATATTATCGGCTTTGTTTAAAGCAATTAATCTATCTGCTATAAATTTTTCTGCAAAATAATATGTATTTAAATACACAAAAGTTTCTTCTTCCCTTTCTTCTAAAATAACTCTTTGCTGTACATTCAAATTAATTAATGATTCTTCAATATCTGCTTCTTCTACTCCTAAAAGGTCTTTTACAAATTTTATTAAGTTTTCTTTAACAACACATGTATGTCCATTATTTGAAGACAATGTAAGGCTATATTTTATAGCGCTTTCAATTCTTTTTGCATCATTTCTATTTACTCCTAAGTCCATTGCCATTTTATCTATTTTATTAAAATCCACTCCATATGTGATGTCTAGCAATATATATGGGTTTTGTTCAATTTGCTGGACTGCATCTTTTCCAAGCATTTCATAAACTTTTTTACTATTTTGTGCTCCTATTCCAAACTTTTCTAAAAAACCTACTATTTGCCATAATTCCCATTTTTCTATAAATTCTTCTGCAATTTCAATTGCTCTAGTTTTTGTTATTCCTTTTATTCTAGCAAGTTTTTCTGGTTCCATTTTTATAATAGCAATTGTTTCTTCTCCAAATTTATCTACAATTTTTTTTGCAGTAGCAGGTCCTACTCCTTTTATTGCTCCACTTCCTAAATAATTGGTAAGTGCTTCTAATGTTTGTGGCATTATTTTTTCAAATGTTTCTATTTTAAATTGTTCCCCATAGTCTTGATGTGTAACATATTTTCCAAATAGTTTAAGGCTATCACCTTTATTTATAAAAGGTAAATAGCCTACAACTGTTGTTATTTCATTTTCCATTGTAAATTCTGCTACAGTATAACAATTTGTTTCGTTTTGATATATAATTTCTGTGATTTGTCCTACAATTTCCAAAGCTTTCTCCTTAAGGTTTTAATTTTGTATTAATATATCACAAAAATGCAAGCAAGTAAATTAATATTAATATATAAATGTAATTTTTTCGTCTCCTTAATCATTGCGTTCGAAAAGAAATTGTAAATACTAAAAAATGAGCCTCTTTCATTCAGGCCCAAAAGCTAGCGCTTTCGTCCATGAACATTCCTCATTTTTTAATACAACAATTTCTATTTATCACTCCAATCTGGCGGAGAACTCAAAAATTACATTTATATATTAGAAATTATTAATTTATTTTTTCTATGTTATCAATTATTTCTTTACATTTTTTCCAATTGATTATTTTCATGCATTTATAGTCTTCCTGCATTTTTTTTAATATATCCACTGTTTTGTCACTAGAATTTAAGTCTGCAACTAAAACATCTTTTATGTATTCTTCTTTTCCATAGACCAGTCTAAAAAGCACTGACCTCATGTAAGCTTCTATGTTGTTTTCTTGATTTTTACAAGCAATAATTAGGTAAATCCCTTCATTTTTTAAGTTGGTAGTTGCACATATGTAATAAATATTTTTTATTATTTCAATTAAACCATATATGGCACAAGTCCATAGTAATAGGTTTAAAACAAAATCAACCATATTGCCTCCTTAGGATTATAATATGATTGATTTTTTTGCATTGTTACATTTCTATTATTTTCTCCCATGGTAAATCTTTTTTTCCAAAATGACCATAGTTTGTTGTTTTTGTGTATATTGGTGTTTTTAATTTTAAATAGTTTATTATTTGGTTAGGTCTTAAATCAAATTTTTCTTTTATTTTGTTTATTATTTCTTCTTCTGGTATTGTGTTTGTGCCAAATGTATCTATATAAATAGATAGTGGTTCTTCTTTTCCTATTGCATAAGATACTTGTATTTCACATTTTTTTGCATATCCATTTGCTACAACATTTTTTGCAATATGTCTTAGCATATATGCAGCAGACCTGTCCACTTTGCTTGCATCTTTTCCAGAGAAAGCTCCTCCACCATGACGGCTATATCCTCCATAAGTATCTACAATTATTTTTCTTCCAGTAAGCCCTGTGTCTCCAAGTGGTCCACCAATAACAAATCTACCTGTTGGATTTATATATATTTTTGTATTTTCGTCCAAATATTTTGCTTCTATTACTTCTTTTATAACTTTATTTATAATTTCTTCTTTCATTTTGCTTAAGTCTATATCTTCTACGTGTTGAGTTGAAATTAATACAGTGTCAATTCTTTTAGGAAAGTTGTCCTCATATTCTACTGTTACTTGGGTTTTTCCATCTGGTCTTAAGCCTTTTATAATATTTTCTTTTCTTACAACTTCTAGTCTTTTTGCTAACTTGTGAGCTATATCTATTGCAAATGGCATATAATCTTTAGTTTCATCACAAGCGAAACCAAACATAATACCTTGGTCTCCTGCTCCTCCAATATCTACTCCCATTGCAATATCTGTACTTTGTTTTGTAATATTTGTTTCAACTTTACATGTTCTATAATCTATATCTGTATTTTCATTATCATAGCCTATTTCTTGTAAAACATCTCTTGCAATTTTTTCTACATCTATTTTTGCATTAGTTGTAATTTGTCCTGCTATTGTAATTAAATCTTTTGATGCAAATGTTTCTACTGCTACTCTTGAATTTTCATCTTGTTTTAAGCATTCATCTAAAATTGTGTCTGAAATTAAGTCACATACTTTGTCCGGATGACCTTCAGTTACACTTTCTGATGTAAATAAATATTTTTTCATTTTATATCGCCTCATTTAGTTTATAATTATATACTATTATTTAGTTTTTGAAAACTATTTTTTAAAAATTTTATTTGATTAGTGAAAAGTGAATAGTTAATAATGAATGGAGGGAGTTGGCAAGCCTCGTCGGGAAAAAACAAAGCCATAGCTTTGCTATGACTTTTTCTGTTTGGTGGAGATGGAGGGAGTTGGCAAGCCGCGTCCTAAAAATAGTCCACTGGACTATTTTTGCCTCAACAATGTTTCGGCACGTCCTTTTCAACTCCTCCAATCTTAAATCAAACAAAAAAGCCATAGCTTTGCTATGACTTTTTCTGTTTGGTGGAGATGGAGGGAGTTGAACCCTCGTCCAATAACTTTTCCACATAGACTTCTACGAGTGTAGTCTGTTATTGTTTATTCCCTCAATTCTTCGCAAACAAACACACTTGGAATTTTGGTAGCCTTTTTCTACCCATTATTCCCAAGGCAAGGAATAATTTTGTTTCCTACTTTAGTCGGCGCCTTATCCATACCAGTAGGCTTTATGGTAAGACGACACTGCACCTTAGGCAGCGTATGCTAATTGATTATCAGCGTTTATTTTTATTTCGCTTTTTTTAAGTGGCCAAAGCGACCATCCACTACTCGCTATCTATACTTCTAAATTACTGTCGAAACCCATTACATCCCCATAACGCTTACTTTAATATTATACTATCTTTTTTCAATTTATACAACTATTTTTTTATTTTCCCTTGCATATTTTTTGGTTATATGTTAATATAATTTAGTAATGTTTTTAGGGGTATAGTGTTAATGGTAGCACATCGGTCTCCAAAACCGCCTGTGAGGGTTCGAGTCCTTCTACCCCTGCCACGTCGCAATCGGTCAATATGGTCGATTATATGATTTATTTTAATTGGGGGCTACTTATTTCATGGGAGGTTTTTACATGAATAGTAGTTTTTTTTATTCTACTTTTATTTTTATTTTAGTATCTATTATTTTTATTATTCTTTGTTTTTCATCTGCTGTCACCACTTTATCATATAGTAATAATGAAATAACTTTTTCAGATGGCTCTATTATTTTACCTGATAATATTTATTTTTCTAGTTCCAAATTTTTATGGCCTACTCCTCGGGTATACCACTATAACTTCATATTTTGGTTATAGAAATGCCCCCACACAAGGGGCTTCAACGTATCACTCTGGTATTGATATTGCAGCTCCGGCTGGAACAAATATTATTGCTGTTTCCTCTGGAACTGTTACTTACACTGGATTTTATGGTGCTGGTGGATTTACTGTAACTATTAAGTCTGATGATTTTACTGTGTCTTATTGTCATGTTTCTCCTTCTTTTTTAGTATCTAAAGGTGAGTATGTTATAAAAGGTTCTGTTATTGCAAATGTTGGA